>JBGPOM010000034.1:0-10680 GCA_041488075.1 Gemmatimonadota bacterium | reverse complement strand
GTCTCGGCGCCGTCGTCGGTCACGTACACCTCGCCGTGCTGGAACGGCGACATCGTGCCGGGATCGACGTTGATGTAGGGATCGAACTTCTGGATCGTCACCTTGAGGCCGCGTTCCGCCAGGAGGCGTCCGAGGGACGCGGCCGCGATGCCCTTGCCGAGGGAGCTCACCACGCCCCCCGTCACGAAGATGTACTTCGTCGAGCTCACGGACTCACCTCCTTCAGGTGGCGGGTGACTTCGGTCTCAGCCCAGGCGAGATCGGCCGGCGTATCAATGCCCGGAGCGGCGGGGCCGTCGAACAGCGTCACGCCCATCGGGATCCCGTGCAGCAGCGGGCGGAGCTGCTCCAGGCGCTCCCACCGCTCCTCCGGCACCGGCGGCAGCCGGACCCAGCGCGCCAGCGCGTCCCGGGTGTAGGCGTACACGCCGACGTGCTGGTGATAAACCACGTCCCCCGCCCCGTCGCGATCGAACGGAATCGGCGCGCGCGAGAAGTACACCGCGCGGCCGCGCGCATCGACTACCACCTTCACGCGGTTCGGATCGCCGGCCAGCGCCGGGTCGAGCGAGCCCGCCGCGGTGCCGAGCGGTTCCCCGCGCTCGAGACAAGCGAGCGCGCCGTGGATGGCGGCCGGAGCGACGAACGGCTCGTCCCCCTGCACGTTGAGAATGAAAGTGAAGGTGCTAAACTCTTTCTTCCCAATGACTTCGGCGATTCGCTCCGTGCCCGATTGGTGCTCCGGCGACGTCAGCACCGCGTCAAAGCCTGCCGCTTCGACCGTCGCGACGATCTCCCGGGCATCGGTGGCCACCACGATTCGGTCACACACGCCCAGCTCGGCGACGCGACGGGTGACGCGGACGATGAGGGGTTCGCCAGCCAAGGGGAGGAGCGGCTTGCGCGGGAGTCGGCTGGATCCCAGCCGTGCAGGAATCACGCCAAGGACGGGCACAGGAGAAGATACAAAATCTGTGCCGGGGAGTCTAGACCGTGGCCTGCACGACCCTCAAGAAGTTCTCCAGCAAGCGCTTGCCGTGCTCCGTCCCGATCGATTCGGGATGGAATTGGACCCCGTACACGGGGTGGTCGCGGTGCTTCATAGCCATGATCTCGACTTCGTCCCCGGGGCGGTCGGCGCTCATGGCGGTAATCACGAGGCAGGCCGGCAGCGACTGGGGCTCGACGACCAGCGAGTGGTACCGCATCGCCGTGAAGGGGCTGGGGATGCCCTCGAACAGCTCATCCTGGTCGTGGACCACCGGGCAGGTCTTGCCGTGCATGAGGCGTGGGGCGCGGACCACCTTGCCGCCGAACGCCTCGCCGATCGCCTGGTGGCCGAGGCAAACGCCGAGGATGGGCACTTTGCCGGCCAGGGCGCGGACCAGGGGCACGAGGATCCCCGCCTGGGCGGGGGTCTTGGGGCCCGGCGACAGCACCGCCGCAGTGGGCTTCAGCGCCAGCACCTCCGCGATCTCGATCGCGTCGTTGCGGTAGACGACGGGCTGCTCCCCCAACTCGCCCAGGTACTGAACGAGGTTGTAGGTGAACGAGTCGTAGTTGTCGAGCACGAAGAGCATGGGTGGAAATCTACACCCATTTCTTGTTGCGGAACCGCTCGAAGCTCCGTTTGGTCAGTCGCCCCAGAGCGCGGAACAGCGCTGCATCGTGCTTGGTGAAGTTGAAGCACGACTTTCCCTGCATCCGGGCGCGCAGCTTGGGCGACACGTCCTTCAAGAGATCCGGAAAGGCGTACACCGCGATGAGGTGATAGCTGACGTACGCCTTGCCCTGCCGCACTCCCCCGAACCATATCCGCCTCTTGTGCTCCTCCGAGTAACCTCCCTCGAGGATGTACTGCGTTGGCGTGTCCGCCAGCACGGTCATCCGCTTCGCGAGCGGCTGCATCAGTTTCTTGAGCGCGGCGAACACCCGCGGGAACTCATCAGTCTTCCTAGTGTTCGGCATCTCGTCCTCGCAGTTCGTACCATTCGACGCGGGCGTCCAGGACGGCGTCGCGCACGCGCCGCTCGCGGCTGGACAGCTCGGCGCCGCCCGTCTTGACCTCCACGAAGACGACGCGAGCGACGTGGCCGTCACTCAAGCCGTCGAACACGACGAAGTCAACCGGGGAGCCGAGGAAGCGCACGTCCTTCGGGTTGAAGGGGAAGTCCGGGAGGTAGGGCACCAACTGTTCGTAGACCTTCCCCGCCGTAACGGCAAGGCTGCGCTGCACGGCGTCCTGGCGCACGGCGCGGGTGTAGCGGGCTTTCCACAGAAAGAAGCCGAGCACCAGCGTGAGGCCGGCGAGCGCGGCGAGAAGGGCGATGGTCGAGGGGTTCATCGGGTCACCGCGTAGAGGATCTGGTCCAGGACCTGCCCGTCCTTGACGACGCTGCGGCGCAGCACGCCCTCGCGGGTGTACCCGGCCTTCTCGAGCACGCGCATCGACGCTGGATTCGAGGAGAACACGCCGGCGAAGATGCGGATCAGGTCGTGCGCGTCGAACGCGAAAGCGGTGAAGGTGCGCACGGCAGCGGTCATGATGCCACGGTTCCAGAGCGCTTCGCCCAGCCAGTAACCGATCTCGGCCGAGCGGCGGTGCACGTCGGGTTGCGGCGCCACGCCGATCCCGCCCGCCGCCTCCCCACCCACGGCGATCGCGAAGCTGGTCACGGGGTGCTGCTGGGCGACGTGCGCGAGCCACGCATCGGCATCGGCGGGGGTATAGGGGTGGGGAAATTGGTCGCGTAGCGTCAGCCAGACCCGCCGGTTGTCGGCGTGGCGGACCAGGGCTGCGCGGTCGCCGGAGCGCCACGGACGGATAAGGCAGTTGCCGGCATCGAGGGAAACCGTGTCCCCCCCGGTCACGGGAAGCGCAGCTCGAGCGTCTCTCCCGCCGGCAGCGCCGCCCAGCGGGCAAACAAGTCGCGCCGTTTGTCCCGGACCCGCGCGAGCTCGTCGTCGGTGACCACGCAGGCGCCGTCGCGCCCGTGTTCAGCGTAGTAGGTGGCCGCGCCGGCGTTGAACTCGGCCGCGGACCACTCCATCCCGGCCCCGCGCTCGCGATCGAGAAAACCGACCAGCAATTCGGAGCCGAGGGCCTCGACCGGCAGCGGTCCGCGCGGCCAGGGCTTGCCGAAATCGGTCAGCTCCCAGCCGCCGGCCACGAGCCCGTAGAAGCCGTGGGGGCGGGCCAGCACCGTCTCGACGGCGTAGTGGGTCAGGTCGTGGAGCGGAAAGAAGCGGCCCTGCCGCCCGTCCTGGCGCTGCCACGTGACCGAGCCGTCGGGGCGGCGGCAGCTCAACGCCGCCGCGCCGTCGGTCTTCTTCTTGATGTGGATCACGAGCTCGGCCACAGCCATCCGAACGTCCCCGCGGTGAGGAGCGCGTAGATCAACCCATCCACCGTGGCCTTGATCGTCGTGCTCCAGGCGCGGCGATACCAGATCGACATCTGCCACAGCGCGACAGCGTAGCCGATGAAGGCGGTGACGCCCACGAACCGGAAGACGCGCAGGTACTCCACACCGGGGGGGAGCGCGCGGCCCGCAACGTAGGCCGCGAAGAAGCCAACGGCAGCGGCGTAGAGGAACCACAGCGTGAGGTTCCGGCCCATAGACCAGGGACCGTTGGGCAGTACCGTGACGATCAGGTTCGGTCCCTGCTTGACCTTGTCGGTGAACTCGGGCGAGGTCATCTCCTGCCGCGTCGCCGGGCGGGGCACCATGTAGTCGCCCGGCGGGATCGCGAGGGGTCGCAGGGCGTCCCGCACCCGGTCTTCATTCGGGATCTTCGGGTAGTCGCCCTTGTGCCACGGCGACGCCATGTGAATGACGGAGCTGACGACGAACACGATCACGGCCGAGAGCAGGATTGGGAGCCACAGCGCGGTCAGGGCGGTCATCACGCTCTCCTAGGGGGGGGGGGGACGCTCAGCCGGCCTGCCTGCCCTGCCGGATTGTGACCACTGCCTCAACGACGGCAGTCACGCCACCCGCTGTGGATTCCAGGTGTGCGTCTCGCTGTGAACATACCGGCTCCAGGCGTAGAGCGCATCGTAGAGGACAAACCCGTGGCGCAGCTGTTCGTGATCATCCGGGAAGTTGTGCGAGAGGCCGAGCGAGATCGCCAGCAGCCCGGCCGCCTGCGGCGCGAGGTCGACGCGAGCGGTGTCCGCCCCACGGACGATGGTGGCGAGCTCCTGCAGCGCCGGATCGTCGAGGTGATACTTGGCCATAAGGGCGTCGAACGTGCAATTGGGACCGTCGTGACTGAGCTCGACGCCTTCGATGTCGAACGGAATGGCGCTGAGCTCCTTCGCGAGGCGCGGCACCTCGGCTGCGGGGGCGAAGATGAATTCAGGGGTCTGATCGATGAAGCGTGCGATGAGCCAGGGGCACGCGATGCGATCGATCTTCGGTCGTTCACGGGTGATCCACTTCATCGGGGTCTCCGGATTGGGGCGGAAGCGCCCAAACGCGCTACTCGCTAGCCGCTGGGTCGCGGCGGCGCAGGGCCACAACGGTGATCGCCACGCACACGGCGAACGCCGGGACCATCAGGATGACCATGCCAATGAGCATCGTCCGCATCGCGTCGGTCACGTGGGCCACCCTGATCAGTGGAGCCGCAGCGACGCGAGCCGAACGGCATCAGGCCACACCTGATCGAGCATCACGAGAGCGAACAGCACAAGCGGCACGGTCCACCAGAGCAGCGCGCGACGCTCGTACCTGAGGTGCATGAAGTAGAGGAGCGCCACGCCGGCCTCGAGCAGCGCCAGCGCGAGGAGGGTCGCCAGGAGGGTGCCGACGGAGGGGCGCGCGTACGTCGCGAGCACCTCCACGGCCACGAGGAACATCATTCCCACCCAAACCACGACGTACGTCTTCATGTTCGGGGCGAGCCGCGCATCCATAACCGTGTGCCTCCGCTCCAAGTCCGCCTAGCGGGCGTTCAGGAGATACACCAGCGGGAAGACGAACATCCATACCAGATCCACGAAGTGCCAGTACAGGCCCACCGTCTCGATGTGCGCGGCGCCGAGCCGGCCGCGGCGGAAGCGCAGGGCGACCACGCCGATCGCGATCACGCCGCTCACGACGTGGAGGAGATGGAGCCCCGTGATGCCGAAGAACGTGGCGCCCACCAGAGTGGAACCGCCCAGCGGATTGTGCTTGAGCCCCCACCCCTCATGGATCATCGCAAACCACTCGCGCAGGTGAAGCACGGCAAAGAGCGCGCCTAAGAGCATCGTGGCGCCGATCCAGCGCAGGCAACGCGCCGCGTGACCCGCGCGCGCGGCGCTCCCCGCGCCGAGCATCGTGAGGCTGCTCGACAGCAGGATCACGGTCATGATGCAGCCGTTGGCGATGCTCGGCCAAAGCGCGAACGGTTTGGTCCAGTCGGGCGTCCCGACCCGGAGAAACCCGTAAGCGAACAGGATCGCGCCGAACGTCGCGCCGTCCGCCATGATGAAGAGCCACATGGCGAGCTTGTGCGACGGGATCCCGAGGGGGGATTCCTCGAGCGCGCCGGCGTGGCCGCCGGTCACCGTCACTTCGGATGCGCTCACATCGCCTCCCGCAGGCGGGTCACACGGAAACAGCCAGGATGCAGAGCAGATACAGCCATAGCCCGTCCATGAAGTGCCAGTAGGTCGCCACCGCGCCAAATGCTCCAAGCGGCGCGACCGCGGCCCGACGGACCCGGTACCGCAGGTAGGCGAGCGCCGTCACGCCGCCCAGCAGATGCGCACCGTGCGCGGCCGTCAGCACGTAGAAGAAGGCGCTGCTCGGCCCCGTTGCGAGGAACACGCCCTGGGCCGCGAGGTCGCGCCACGCCGCGAGCTGCCCGGCGACGAACAGCAGGCCGAGCGCGAGCGTGGTGGCCAACCACGCGGTGGCGCCCGGTGTTCCTTGGCGCAGGCGGCGCCGCGCCAGCTCGAGCGCGCCGCTCGATGCGAGGAGCACCGCCGTGTTGGCAAAGAGCAGAGGGGGAAGGTGGAAGTGTACCCAGTCGGATCCCCCACCTTTGCGCATCACCAAGGCACTCGTGAACGCCGCGAAGGTCATGGTGATCGCCGCGATGCCGGCGACCACGCCGGTCTGGGCCGGCACGGGGGGGGGGGCTGCGCGCGCCCGCTCCGAGGCCATCAGGCTCCCGGGTCCGGCTCGGGGGACGCCTGCATGATGTAGTCGCCCGAGCGGCCCGCGACCCCGTATTCGTTCGGGCCGTGATGGACCGTGGGCGGGTGCCCGCCGAAGTTATCGTGCGGCGGGGGCGAGGGCGTGGACCACTCGAGGGAAGTCGCCTCCCAGGGGTTGGCCGGGGCCAGCGGACCGCGGAAGCGGCTGCGCACCAGGTTGTAGAGGAACAACAGCTGGACCGCGCCCGTGAAGAGTGCGGCTACCGTGATGAACTGGTGGAGCGGGATCGACCCCTTCATGTAGTCGTCGGCGAACGCCGAGTACCGGCGCACGTTGCCGGCGAGGCCGAGGTAGTGCATCGGCATGAACACGCAGTAAACCCCGATGAACGTCAGGATGAAGTGCCACTTCCCGAGTGTCTCGTTCATCATCCGGCCGAACATCTTCGGGAACCAGAAGTAGGTCGCGGCGAAAATCCCGAACATCGCGGCGACACCCATCACGAAGTGAAAATGTCCGACCACGAAGTAGGTACCATGGAGATAGACGTCGACGGACGGCTGGGCCAGGAAGAAGCCGCTGAGCCCGCCGCTCACGAACACCGAGATGAAGCCGAGACAAAAGAGGGCGGCCGTGTTGAAGCGGAGCTTCGAGCCGTACAGGGTCCCGATCCACAACAAGGTCGCGACCGTCGCGGGAATCGTGATGATCAGGGTGGGGACCGAGAAGAGCGTCGCGGAAAAGGGATTCATCCCGGAGAGGAACATGTGGTGGCCCCACACCATGTAGCTCAGAAAGCCGATCGCCACGAGGCAGGCGATGAACACGCGGGGCCCGAGGAGGGGCTTGCGGGCGACGGCCGGCAGGATGTGGGACACGATGCCGAACCCGGGGAGGATGGCGATGTACACCTCGGGGTGCCCAAAGAACCAGAACAGGTGCTGCCACAGGAGCGGTGAGCCACCCGCGTGCGGCTGGAGGCGGTCGCTGATCACGAGTCCCGCGGGCACGAAGAAGCTGGTGCCGGCCACCCGGTCCAGGATCAGGAGGATGCACGCCGGCAGGAGCACCGAGAACGCGATCAACCCGATGACGGAGGTGATGAACCAGGCCCAGGTGGCGTACGGGAGCCGCGCGAGCGACATGCCCCTGGTGCGGAGGTCCAGCGTGGTCGCGATGAAGTTCAGGGCGCCGAGCAGCTGGCCCACGCAGAACAGGGCGATGGAGACCGCCCACAGCGTCTGTCCCATCGCCTGCCCCGGTCCCGCGTCCTTCCCCACGGCGCTCAAGGGCGCGTACGCCGTCCACCCGGCGATCGGCGGCCCGTCGTGCACGAAAAACGCCGAGACGAGCACGGCAAACGCCAGGAACGTCACCCAGAACGACATCATGTTGAACCGGGGGAACGCCATGTCTTCGGCGCCGACCTGAATCGGGAGCAGGAAATTGCCGAAGCCCGCAAACGGCGCCGTGGTGAGCACGAAGAACACCATGATGGTGCCGTGCATCGTCATCAGTGACAGGTAATACTCGGGGGTGATCACCCCGCCCGGCGCGCCGGTCGGCGAGACGGCGCCGAGTCCGGGGACCGCCGCGGTCGGCCACCCCAAGTGCCAGCGCATCAGCCACGACAACACCATCCCCGTGCACACGGCCACCAGGGCGAGGCCGAGATACTGCTTCCCGATGACCTTGTGATCGAGACTGAAGACGTAGCGGCGCAGGAAACTTTGGGGTGCCACGTGCCGCAGCTCGGACGCCGTGGCGGTTGTGTCGGGCATTACGGTGAGCCTCGCGGGGTTACTGTTGTGCCGCCTGGGTCTTCAGCCACTGGTCGTACTGGTCGGGCGTCATCACTTCGAGAAATGCCCGCATCGTGTGATGGCCCAGCCCGCACAGCTGGGTGCAGACGATCTCGTACTTGCCGGTGCGGGTCGCCGTGAAATGCAGGGGAATGACGAGGCCCGGGACGAAGTCCTGCTGGAGCCGGAGATCGGGGACGTAGAACGAGTGCCCGACGTCCTTCGCATGCAGGGTGAGGAGAATCGGGTGGTTGACGGGGATGACGAGCGAGCTCGAGACGATGTCGTCCCGCGCGGTCGTGTCGTTCGCGGGATCGAGCCCGAAGAAGTTGCCGCTGCCGTCGTCGATCAGCTCGGGATGGAGGCCGCCGAACCGGGCGTCGGCCCCGGGATGGCGGAAGTAATAGGCGAACTGCTCCGCCTGGACGTCGATGTGCAGCGCACCGGAGTCGGGCGGCGCGATGTAGATGTTGGCCCACACCTTGGAGCCGACGAACGTCAGCGAGAGAATCTCGATCCCGACCAAAACGACGGCGAAGGCGACCAGCGGCGTGGCGCCGCCGGGAAACCGCTTGATCGTGCGTCCCGCGCGCGCGTCACTGCCCTGCCACACGAACAGCGCGAGCGCGAGCTGCGCCGCCACGAATAAGACGCCCGTGGCGATCATCGTCTCGGCCAGCTCGTGGTCGATCCCGACCCCGTGCACCGAAATATCCGGGGGGGGCCACCACGTGTGCAGGATGAAGATGGTGGTCGACACGGCGGCGATCACCACGACAATCACCGCAAAGAGCTTGCCCACCGCGGCGCTCAGTAGGGCAGCGCGCGGAAGACGAAGTTGACCGTCACCGTCCCGGTGGCCGCGACCGTCACCTCTTGAGTCTGTTCCCCGAACTTCTCGTGCCAGGCCGTCACGGTGTACTTGCCCGGCGCGAGGCCGGCGAGGGCAAATCCGCCGTCGTTCCCGGTGACGGCGTGATGCGATGTGGCGAGCACCGCGAAGTAGCCGTGCATCCACGGATGCACATTGCACTTCACCGCGATGAATTCGGGCTTGGCGTAGCTGGCATGAATCGGCGCGCTACCGGCGGGTTGTGACTTGTTCCACTCCGGATTGGACAGCGCGAGCGGGTGAATGTTGTGAGACGTCTCATCGTTGTTATAGATCTCGAGCGGCTGGTCGACCTGCATGACCGCCACGTGCGGGATGTACTGGCACCCCTTCTGGTCGTAGCGCACGGGCGCCGTCGGCGTGGCGGAGGGCGAGTCGCCGGCGGAAATGTAGACGACCACGTTCTCCACCGCGTTGTCCGGGCCCGTCACGACCGTTTCCGTGGTTACCGGCGTCTGGTGCTGGGTCGCGCAGGACGGCTCCTTTGCCATGTCGATGGCTCTCATCTTGGGTGGGGTGCCGGTGAAGGTCACCCTCCCCGCGATGGCGCCAACCGCGGCCGCCGGGCGTACGGGCGCGCGCGCAGCGGAGCTTGCCAGCGCCGCGAGCGCAACAGGCCACAGATACCTAGTGTGCATGGTCGTCTCGTTCCTCGAAATGGCGGTCGGTCACTGGCCCCCGCGCGGCGGCCCGATGGGTTTCAACTCATTGCCGTGCTGCCGAAACCACGCTTGCCAAATGCGCGCTTCGGGCGTGTCGAAGGGCTGGAGCGTCCGCAGGAAATGAACCAGGTCCCACGCTTCGTTGGGATTCAGCTGATCGGCGAACGACGGCATCGGCGTGCCGTCCAGGCCGGTCATGAAGATGCGGTACAGATCCTGGTTCGTCTCGCCACACTTGAACCGGCCGCCGCTCGCGAAATTGTACGGCCGAATGGGGTTGTCCTTGCTGTCCATCAACGTCGATGCGGACGGGCCATCGCCGTGGCCGGCGGGTCCATGGCACTTCCAACACTCCATCCGTTGGAACGTGGCGCGGCCGCGCTGTAGGCCTTCGAGCGTGGGGGCCGGCTCAGCGGGACTCGTGATGGGGTGCACCGCGGGAGCGCCCACCCAGCGCGACGAGAACGTCTTGAGGTAGGACACCAGGTCCACGCGGTTCTGCGGCGAGAGCGCGATCCACGGCGGCATGTTCGTGGTCACGAAACCCCGCGCCACGGAGTTATAGAGGTCCTGATCGGTCGGCAGGGAGCCGGACGGAGTGGAGCGGCACCGGAACGCCGCCGTCGTGAAATCCCGGGGCTTGGGATCGATCCACTGGGCGTTCTCGCCCTGCGCGTCGCCGTCGTCGCCGTGGCAGCCGGCGCAGTAGCGTTCATACAGGGGCTTCCCGGCTGCGGCGCGCCCGGTCAGGTTGGCGACGTGCGTCTCCTGCGCGGGGGCCGGCGTTACGCCACCGAGCAGGAGCACGGCGCCACAGGCCGACAGGAGCGATATCCATCCCGTTTGCGGTCTCATTTGTGGGCTCCTCTCAGAAGGCAAAGTCGAAGGCGAGCAGCACGCTACGGCTCCACACCTTCGTCGCAGGGTCATAGGCATCAACGCCGGAACCGTCCCCACTCAGGGGCGCCATTCCGATCGTCTTCGTCATCGCGAATTCGCAGTGGATCGCCATCCCGTCGCGACTGAACATGAAGGGATAGGCGCGGACGCCGACCACGAACGCGTCGGCGTTGCCGAACGTCTTCGGAGTCGCGGGATCGGCCTGCGTGGACATGCGCAGGATTTCGTAGCGCCCCTGCACCATGAGCCGGGGTGTCGCGACGTAATGCGCT
>JBGPOM010000033.1:0-10875 GCA_041488075.1 Gemmatimonadota bacterium | reverse complement strand
GCGCTGCTGCTGGGCCGCGACGACGGGGATTACTACCGTGCAGCCGGCGTCGCGCTGACCGTCACTCCCGCCGTCACGGCGGCGCAGCGCTTCACCCTCGCGTTCTACGCCGAGCGCCAGCGGAGCGCCGCGAAGCGCACCGACTTCTCGTTCCCGCATCTCCTCCATTCCGATCACCTGTTCCGTCCCAACATCACGGCCGACTCCGCCGATCAGCTCGGCGCCGCGGTCACGCTCCGGGCGGAGCGGGGGTTCGATCCCGAGGCGGCGCGGTGGGGCGCTGACGTGACGCTGGACGGCGGGGCCGGCACGTACGGCTTCGGCCGCGCGAGCGCCACACTGCGGCTCACGACCCCGCTCACCCCGCGGCTCGCCGGCGCGGTCGAGCTGGCGGGCGGCACGTCCGCGGGCCGCGTGCCGGTCCAGAGCCGCTGGTACCTCGGGGGCCCGAACACCCTGCGGGGGTACGGCGGCGGCGTGACCAGCGGGGACGCGTCTTGGCGCGCGCGCGTCGAGATCGCGACCCGCCTTCCGGGGGCGCGGCTCGCGCTGTTCGGTGACGTCGGCCGCGCAGCCCCGCGCGAGCGGCTGTCGCTCGCCCGGCCGCTCGTGGGCGTTGGCCTCGGCGCGAGCGTCCTGGATGGCCTGGTGCGACTGGACCTGGCGCGCGCCCTGCGGTCCCCCACCGGCTGGCGGCTCGACCTCTACATGGACGGGGCGCTCTGATTTGCGCAGGGGGACAGGAGGCGCCATCCTAGTTCCCCTGATGAGGCCCCCCCTCCCCCCGCTCCCTCCCGCGCCCACCGCGTGACCCAGCTCAAGCGCGAGCTCGGACTGCTCGACACCACGATGATCAACGTGGGGACGATGATCGCCTCCGCGATTTTCATCGTGCCCGCCACCGTCGCCGCGCAGGTCCCCGGCTCTGCCCTGATGATCCTCGTCTGGGTCGTCGGTGGCGTGGTGTCGCTGCTCGGTGCACTCTCCATCGCGGAGCTGGGCGCCGCGTACCCGGAGGCGGGAGGCCAGTACGCCTACCTGCGCGAGGCGTACGGGCCGGTGTGGGGATTTCTCTACGGATGGGCGAATTTCGCGGTCATCAACCCCGCGTCCATCGCCGCCATCGCCGTCGGGTTCGCGACCTACCTCGGCTTCTTCGTCCAGCTGTCGCAGCTCGCGATTCAGGGGATCGCGGTCTTGTCCATCGCAGGGCTCACGGCGCTCAATTGTCTGGGCGTGCGCCTGGGCGCGACCACGCAGAACGTGCTCACGTTCCTCAAGATGGGCGCCCTCGGCGCGCTCGTCGTCGCGGCTTTCGTGCTGCACGGCGGCACCCCGGCCAACTTCCAGCCTCTCTGGCCCCCCGGCTCCGCCGGCGGATGGATCGGGCCGTTCGGGGTCGCGATGGTGGCGGTGCTGTGGGCGTACGACGGGTGGCTCGAGACGACCTACGTCGGGAGCGAGATCAAGGACCCGGGGAGGAACCTGCCGCGCTCGATCATTCTTGGGACCATCATCGTGATCGTTTTCTACGTGCTCGCCAGCGTCGCGTACTCGTATGTGTTGTCGCCCGTCCGAATGGGGAGCTCGACGCTCGTCGCCTCGGACGCCGCGCAGGTCACGATGGGTGCGGTGGGGGCGGGCTTCGTAGCGGCGGCGATCCTCGTGTCGACCCTGGGAGCGAACAACGGCATCATCCTCACCGCCGCGCGCATCCCGTATGCGATGGCACGGGGGGGGCTCTTTTTCCGGTCGCAAGGCAGGGTGCATCCACGGTTCGCAACACCCGTGGTGGCGCTCGTGACGCAGGGAGTGATCTCGTCGACCCTCGCGCTCACAGGGAGATACGACCAGCTCTTCACTTACGTCGTGTTCGCGCAGTTCATGTTCTACGCGCTGGGGTGTGGCGCCGTCATGCGCCTGCGCCGCACGGCGCCGCAGGTCGCGCGCCCGTACCGGACCTGGGGCTATCCCGTCACGCCGCTGGTCTTCATTGCGTTCGCACTTTGGCTCGTGGGAAACACGATCGTCGAGACGCCGCGGGAATCGGCGGTGGGGGCGGGACTGATCCTGGTGGGGCTACCGGGCTATTGGTACTGGAAGCGTGCACGCGCTATCGGCGCGCCCGGTAGTTGATCAGGTCCCGCAGAGCGGGGGGCACGTTCGTGCCCCACACGTCGCGCGTCGGGACCGTGAGGATCTGCGGGCGCGTGCCGGGCTGGCCATCCCGGCCAGCCGTTCCCTGGGCCCCCAGCCGTCCCGCCGGGCCGGCATTGCCCGCGGCGCATGCGGGGTCGCTGGGATTCGTGGACCCGCCGCCCATGCCGCCAGCGCCGCCCTTGCCCCCCGTGCCGCCGGGCCCCCCCTCGCCCCCGGGCACCCGGGCGTCCACGAGGCCGGCGAGAAACGGCTCCTCGGCGGGGGCGACGATCGCGATCTGACCGCCGCGCCCGCCGTAGCCGCCGGGGCCACCGGTCCCTCCGGTACCACCGGGGCCGCCCACGCTGCCGGGGCAACCCGCCGCCCCGGGGGCGCCGCGAAAGCCGACGTCGCCGTCGGCGCCGCGTGCCCCTCGGGCGCCGCGGGCCTCGATGATCAGCCAGTCGGACGGCGGAACCGCATTCACGTCGGCGAACACGAAGAACGGCGGGGCGTCCTCGACTTCGACCCCCGCGACGAGCAGCCGGTCGTAGAAGGGCGAGCGCAGGATGCCGAGCCGCACGGTGACCTGTGGGCCGCTCGCCCCGGCGCCCGCACCGCGAAACCCGAACGCGTGGGGCATGCAGCCGTAGTCTGGTGTCAGTACGGTCGTCGTGGTGACCGACGGCTTCGCCTTGAGGGCCGCCGTCAGCCGGAAGCCGGTCACGGCGCTCGTCAAGGCGTCGGGGTCGGCGGCCCACCCGCCGCCCTCGAGCGGCGTCGCCTCGTCACTCCAGCGGTCGAGGAAGCTCACGTGCAGCCGCGGCGGATGTTTGCGGTCGTAGCGCGACTCGAACGACACCAGCGCGCCGTCGTTCAGGACGGCGGTGTATTGCGCGCCGACCGTTTCGCCCGGACAGGCGCGCGCGCTCGTCGCCATCCGGATCTCGCGGATCTGCTCGACGAGCCCCGCGTCGGGGGCGAAGTCGGGCGGAGGCGCGTGGCTGCAGGCGGCCGCGACGAGGGCAATGAAGACGGCGGACAGGCGCTTCATGGATGCTCCTCACGTACGAGACGTCGCGACTCGATGTCGAAGACGCGGATCAGGATCAACACGCCCGCACGGCGCTCGTCCACCAAGCGCACGTACACCAGCTTCGGCTCCGCGCGGGGACGATCGATGATCCAACTTCCAGCGGGGGCGATGCTCACGATGCCGTCGCACGACCGCGACTTGGGCTTCGGCTGCACCCCGGGTGGCAGCCGCGGGATCCACACGCGGCACTCGCCCAGCGCGGGCAGGTGACCGGGAGGGATCGCCAGGGTCGCGGCGCTGCTCGGCGGGGGAGGGGGAGGGGGGGGCTCCGGAGGCGGCCTGTTGTCGGGCGGCGGCTGCACCGGGCGCACGATCTCGGGAGGCGGAAGCGGGGGCCGCTGCTCCGGCGGGCGTGCCTCCGGGGGCTTGGGCTCGGGTGGGCGCGGGTTCTCGGGCTGCACCACGGGAGGCCTGTTCTCGGGCGGGCGCTGGTCCCTAGGCCGTTCCTGCCGGCGCCGATCGTTCTGGCGCGGCTCCTCCTGCGGCTCCTCCTCGCGCAGGAGCTCCCCTGTGTCCGTGTCGAAGATCCGGATGCGGGTCACGATGCCGGGCCGGCGCTCGTCGACGACGCGCACGTGCACCAATCTCCGGTCCTCCCTGGGGCGATAGACGATCCAACTGCCCGCGGGCGCGACGGCATCGATCCCCGCGCAGGGGCGCGACCGGGGTCGTGGCTGCCGCCCGGGCGCGAGCCCCGGGATCCACAGGCGACACTGGCCGGGGTCAGGCAGATGGCCCGGCGGGATGGCGAGCGTCACCGCGGTGGTGGGATGGGGCGGGGGATCGGCCGGCGGTTCGGGCCCCAGCGGCGCGTTCGGCGGGGGTCTCGTGCCCCGCAGCCCGCGGTCCGGGGCGGGGTGGGGGGCGGGGCCGGGGGGGGGGCGCGTCACGATGACCGTTCTGGTGCATGCGCCGAGCAGCAGCAGCCAGCCTGCGATGAAGACCGCGTTGCCCCTGCGCATGGCCTATGCTCCCCTGGAGGACGGGGTCAAATGTAGTATTGGAATCGATGACGCGGGCGGGGGAGGGGTTGATCGAGACGATGCGGGTGCGGGGCGGACGCCTCCCGTTGCTGGAGCGTCATCTCGCACGCCTGGAGCTGTCGCTGGCCGCCCTCGGCCGGCCGGCTCCGCTTGGAGATCTCGCGGAGCTGGCGCGCGCGTCCGGAGACGCAGGGGCGGATCACATCGTGCGGCTCGAAGTGCGCGACGGGCGGCCGGCCATCACGACGCCCGCCCTGCCGCCCGCCGGCGCGCCCGCGGTGATCGTTGCCGCCGAACCGCATGCGCCGTACCGCCACAAGACGACCGATCGCGGACTGTTCGACCGGGCGCTCGCCGAGGCTCGCGCTCTGGGCGCGGACGACGCGCTGCTCGTGACCGCGGCGGGGGAGCTCGCGGAGGGAACGACGTGGAGTCTGTTTTGGTGGGAGGGAGATCGTCTCCACACGCCCGCGCTCGATCTGGGCATCCTGCCGGGGGTGGGGCGCGCGCGGGTGATGGAGTTGGCGGCGGTGGCGGAGGCGCGGGTGACGGTGGCGGCGTTCGCGGCGCGAAGCCTGTTTCTGGTGAATGCCGTGCGCGGCGTCGTGCCGATCGCTTCTTTTCGGGGCAGGGACGTGCCTCTGGACGCCCGGACGGCCGAGCTTTCCCACCGCTTCTGGCCCGATTAAGTTCCTGCCAGCGTGGTGGCTGTAGCTCAATTGGTTAGAGCGCCGGACTGTGGCTCCGGAGGTTGCGGGTTCAATCCCCGTCAGCCACCCCTGTGTTCTTAGGTCCGTAGCTCAATTGGTAGAGCACCGGTCTCCAAAACCGGGGGTTGCAGGTTCGATTCCTGCCGGGCCTGTCAAAGCCGCACCGTGTCGGTGCGGCTTTTTCACGCCCGCTGTGATCCTTGACACACTCCCGCCAACACGTCCCGTCACCGCGCCCGCGGTTCTCGCGCCTGATCTTTCGTCCGGACACTCGCGCCCAAACCCTGTGGCCCAGCCGGCGGGCCAGCGCCTCAAAGGCGGACGTAGGCATGGCGAAAAAGATCCTGGTCTTGGTGATCGAGGACAATCGCCTGCTCCGCGATGGGCTGGCAACCCTGCTGGACGCGCAGCCCGACTTCAGGGTCGTGGCGGCCGCTGAAGGCGCGAACGTGGGGCTACTCCAACTGCGCGAGACCAAGCCGCACGTCGTGCTCGTGGACGCGACTCTGGGCAATCACGACAGCCGCCGTGTGGTGGAGAGCGTGAGGAAGGCGGCTCCCGAAACCAGGGTGATCGTGATGGATTTGCTGCCGGCGCAGCAAGACGTCATTGCGTTCATCAAGGCCGGGGAGAACGGCTTCATCGTGAAAGATGCGACGGTCGAGGACTTTGTCAGGACCATTCGATCGGTTGCCGGGGGTACCGACGTGGTCCCGGCCGCGTTGACCGGAACGCTCCTCTCCCACATTGTGGATCGAGCGGTCCATCGCAACACGCCGGTCCCGGACACGCTGGCCCTCATGGAAGGCGTGCGCCTGACGAAACGGGAGCGGGAGATTGTCGAGCTGGTTACCGACGGCCTGGGCAACAAGGAGATTGCCCAACGACTGAATCTTGCCACTCACACCGTGAAGAACTACGTGGGCCACATTCTGGAAAAGCTCGCTCTACACAGTCGCCTCCAGCTGGCCGCGTTCGCACACAAGGCCGGGGCGCCGAAAGCGTAGCAGCGTAGCGCCGTACTTCCCCCCCCGCTGGCCAATTTGCCTGCCACGGAAAAGCCTAAGGCCCCGGACGCCTCCTCGCGTGCACCCAAAGAGCTAGCTCCCCAGACCCCTGTAGCTCTGTGCCACCGCCCACAATCGTTAAGTCGGATTTCATCCCGCCGACGGATATCCGCCCGCGCCAAGCGCAGGCAGCTTGTCTCGTGTGGGCGAGCGAGGTCTGACATCGACGTGGATCCCGGAACGCGCCTGCGTTCAACATCAACAGCTGGGAGGAACCATGTTCACTCTGTCACGACATACGGTGCGACTCGCCGTCGTTGCATCCTTCGCTGCGCTTGCCGCGGCGTGTAGCCCCGACTCCACTGCCCCATCAATCCCGACCCTGTCCGCGCACAATCGGGACGGCGGGGGCGGCGGGGGCGGCGGTGGCGGAGCGTCGTCGGGCTTCTCGGTGCTCGGCCAGGAGGCCGTAAGCTGCAGCGGTGGGAGCATCATCGGGAACGTGGGCACCTTCCGGTCCACCCCCCCCGGCGCGGTCACCTTGGTCGGTTGCCCGGTTACGGGGGCGGTTGACATCGGTGGCCCAGCCGCGGTTGCGGCGTACGAGGCCTTCCTCACGCAGTATGACGCGCTCGCGCCCACGGTGGGGGAGTGCCCGCTCGACCATACCTTGCTTAGTACGCTCCCGGCCGACACGACGCTGTCCCCCGGTGTCTACTGCACCGGTGCGGCATTGACGGCGTCGACCGTCACGTTGACGCTCGACGCGGCTGGCGATCCCAACGCGGTCTGGATTTTCAAGATCGGGACCCCGGGCGCCTCCGGCACGGGCGCTCTCACGGGCACCGACTTCGCGGTGGTCTTGGCCAACGGCGCGCAGGCATGCAATGTGACCTGGTGGGTCTCCCAGGCCGTGACGATGACCAGGGCGGCCTTCCAAGGCAACATCCTGGCCGGGGCGGCGATCAGCATGAGCGCTGGCACCTTGGCCGGGAACGCGTGGGCGGGAGCCAAACTTCCAGCTAATCTCATTCGAGTTGGAGACGTGACCTTCACAGAAGGCACCACGGTCGTCGGCTGCGGCGCAGCGGGTGGGACCCCGTCTTGCAAGGTCTTCGGGGATCGCGTGACCGGCGGCGGATGGATCAACGGGCCGTCGGGCGGAAAGGCGACCTTCGCGGTCACCGGCGGGTTCAGGCACGGCGGGTTCCAGGGCGAGCTCGAGTACGATGCCAAGGGTTCGAAGGGGAGGAGCGACGACGTCAACGTGAAGGGCACCGGTGTGACGGCGTACAGCGTGCTCGGTGGCGTGGCCCGGCGTATCGAGGGCACCGCGAGATTGAACGGCAAACGCGGCTTCACCTACCGGGTGGATGTGAGCGACAACGGCGAGCCGGGCAGGAACGACACGTTCGCGATTAGCCTCTGGAACGCCTCTGGCGCACTCGTCTCCAGCGCCTCGGGCACGCTCCGCGGGGGCAACATCCAGCTGCACAAGGCACACGGGAGCCGGTGCCACAGGGATGGTCATGACGATGATGGCGATGAAGAGGACGACGGTCATGGCAATGGTAATGGCGGTCATGAGGACGACAATGGTCATGGCGGTCATGAATACGACCATGAAGGGCATTGACGGGCACGTTCGTAGGCGTACGGCTCGCAGCTGAGCCAGTCGTGCATGTCCAGCGCGCGGGAGTCGGAGATACGTCCGGCTCCCGCGTGTCACTCACGCAGCAACTTCAGAGGGACAAAATGAGCAATCCCAAGAAGAATCTAATGTTCTACGGACTTATTCTCGTCGTGGCCTCGGCCGCGACGTTGCTGACCGCGTTCGTCTCCTCCGGCAACCCCAAGTCGGCCGGGCCTTCATTGGGCCGAGCGTCGAGCTTCGCGGTCCTGGGCGGTTCGACGGTGACCAGTACCGGCACGACGGCCATCACCGGAGATCTCGGTGTCTCGAGCCCAGGGGCCTCGGTCACCGGCTTTCCTCCAGGGACGATCACTCGGGGCGCGCAACGGATCGGCGATCCGGTCGCCAACGGGGCGCAGCGGGATGCCCAGACGGCCTACGATGCGCTCGCAGCCAAGCCGTGCATCACCCCGTTGACCGGCCAGGATCTCGGCGGAAAGAGACTCTCGCCAGGCGTCTACTGCTTCACGTCGTCGGCGCAGTTGACGGGACAGCTCGTCCTCGACCCCAAGGGCAATTCCAACGGGGTCTGGGTATTCCAGATCGCGAGCACGCTGGTGACCGCCACCAACGCATCGGTGGTCATGGCCAAGGGTGGTCGAGCGGGGAACGTGTTCTGGCAGGTCGGCAGCGCCGCGACGGTCGGTACCGGGACGGCATTCGCGGGGAATATCCTCGCCTACTCGAGCATTACGATGAACACCGACGCCCGCCTGTCGGGGAGAGCCTTGGCGCGCGCGGCGGTGACCATGGACAGCAACATCATGCGCGTACCGTAGGAAGCGGTCGAGCACAGCAGGGCCAGGATCGCCGCGCGGCAGCTGAGGCTGCCCGGCGTGCGGGGAGAGGGAGGGCGGCGCAGGTCGCCCTCCTTACTTTTCGGCCCCACGCCGACTACATTGCCCTGCACCCAAAGAGCTAGTCCGTTCGATTCGCAACAGTACCGTCGGCTCGCCCACCACGCTTAAGTCGTTTTTCATCCGAGTGAGGGATTTGCGCTGGAGCACGCGCCAGCGAGTTTCATCGTCGGGCGAGGAAGTTCCGACATCCACACGGATCCCGGCATGCCTTGTACGACACGCAATACCCGGAGGAAGCACATGTTCACTGTCTCCCGATCCATGGCCCGGCTCCTCGTCATCGTCCCGTTCGCCGCGCTGCTTGTCGCCGCGTGCGAGCATAACCTGGGTCTGGGCCTAACAACGCCAGGTCCCTTGGCGACGATCACCGTCACACCCAACCCACGAACGCTGGCCATTAGTGCGATCCAGTCATTCGTGGCCACGGGCAGGGACGCCGCGGGCAATCTTGTTTCAATAACGCCGACCTGGTCCGTGGTGGCGCTCGGCGGAACCATCAACGGCAGCTCGGGTTTGTTTACCGCGGGCACGGTGACTGGGACGTTCGCCAATACGGTCCGGGCAACGAGCGGCAGCATTTTTGGCTCCGCGACTGTGACAGTGACGGCGCCAGGTGGATTGGCGGCTATCATCGTCTCACCCAACCCTGGGAGCGCCCTAGTCAGCGCCACCATTCAATTCACTGCTGCGGGCCAGGATGCGACCGGCGCGGTTGTTGCGATCCCTGCACCGCTCGTCTGGAGCGTTGTGAACGCCACGGCCGGAACCATCAACAGTAGCTCGGGCTTGTTCACCGCCGGCGCGACGCCCGGGACGTACTCCAATACCATCCGGGCAACGAGTGGCGGCATTTCGGGCTTCGCCACTGCGATCGTGAACGCCGTCGGGCCACCACTGGGTGCGGCAGCGACCCACGGGATCCTCGCCGGCTCGGCCGTCACCTGTGTCGCTGGCAACATCGTCGCCGATGTGAGCGTCTGGCCGGGCACCGCGACCACCGGCTTCCCTCCGTGCACGCACACCGGCGTGCCACACCTCGGTGATGCGTTCGCGCAGACGGCTCAAGGGGACCTCACCGCTGCGTTCCTGGCTCTGGAAGCCATGCCGTGCAATGTCACCATTAGCGCCAATCTGGGTGGAACGACGCTCGCGGAAGGCGTCTACTGCTCCGGTTCGTCGGTCGGCGTGACGGGAACCGTCACGCTCACTGGCAACGCCAACTCGCTGTTCGTGATCCGGGCCGGGTCCACGCTCACCACCGCCGGGAACGTCGTCATGGCCGGTGGCGCTCAGGCGAAGAACGTGTACTGGTGGGTCGGTAGCGACGCTACCCTCGGTGTGGGGAGCCAGTGGCAGGGGAATGTTCTCGCGCTCTCGAGCATCACGCTGGCAGGCAGCGTAAACCTGTGCGGCAGAGCGTTGGCGCGAAACGGGGCCGTGAGCTTGAATGGCGCCTTTAGCACCATCAAGTTGCCGCCCGTCGCGGCCGCAACTTGCACTTTCCCGTAGGCGTACGCTCGCACGCTGGCGCGGGAGGCGGAGACCAGCTCGGTCGCCGTCTCCCGCACCGGCAGAAGCGATGACTCTAGAGAGATTGGGGAGCGCACATGAGTGACCGAATTCTGAAGAGCGTGCGGATGCTGGCGGCGTTCCTGCCGATGCTGGCGCTGGCGCAGCCTCTGGCGGCCCAGCGCGAGGGTACCCAGCGCGATGATAGCTGGGAGTTCAGTGGGGGCGTCGGCGCCATGTACATAGACCGCGCTCTCGGGGGCTTTCTCGCGAGCAAGGGGTTCGCCGACACCCCCCAGCCGAGTCACTTCGCGCCCGCCGTGGCGGTGCGCGTGGGCTACAACGTGACCGAGCACTGGGGGTTCAGCATTGGGACCGCGGGTGCCAAGGGTTCCGGGGTGAAGTATCTGACGCCCTTCGCCGCGGCTACCTACACGGCGAACCTGAACGCAAGGTTCAGTCCCTTCCTCACCCTCGGGACGCAGTTCACCCGAATCACGGGCCAAAACAACCTGAAAACCCACCCGACCTGGGGCGCGCACCTCGGCGTGGGAGCTCGGAAAATGATGAGCCCGAACCTCGCGCTCCGGGTAGAGGGCCGGATGGGAATCGAGCACTACGAGCGGATGCTCCCAGGCAAGCCCAAGACGGCGTACAACAGCGTCGCCACCATCGGCCTCTCGTACTTCGGCGCCGGCCGGCGGCCGGCCCCGGAGGCGATGGCCGCGGCGCCGTGTCCGGTGTGTCAGCAGCAGCGGGTGCGGGTGGATACCGTGTGGCGTACTCCGCCGCCGCCCCCACCGCATAAGTGCGAGCGCGGTATCGCGCCGGCGGGAGTCCCGACCGATGCGTTCGGCTGCATCTTGCTGCGCGACACG
>JBGPOM010000032.1:0-10993 GCA_041488075.1 Gemmatimonadota bacterium | reverse complement strand
GGCGTTCTTCAGGTCGAGCGCCTCGAAGAGTTCCGCCAGATCGTCGGCATAGGTGTCCATGTCGTTGCCATTCCACGGCTGGCTCGACCGGCCATGGCCGCGACGATCGTGGGCGATGCAGCGATAGCCGTTGGAGGCCAGGAACATCATCTGCCCCTCCCAGCTATCCGCACTGAGGGGCCAGCCGTGGCTGAACACGACGGGATGTCCTGTGCCCCAGTCCTTGTAATAAATCCGCGTACCGTCTTTCGTCGTGATCGTGCTCATCGATTGCCTCATTTTCTTGGCGGCGGACGTTGCCGAGGCCTTCGGCCGCGGCATTCGGATTCGCCCTAGAACCGCACTCCCCCTCCCAGCCGCAGCGTCCGCGGCGGGACGCGGGACCGGACCCGCCCGTAGTCGCTGCCAAAGAGCCCCGCCACGGCATTCACCTCGGTCTCAATGCCCGTGACGCTCCCGTCGCCCAACACGTTGAACCCGTCCAGCACCAGCACGACCTCGGTCCGGCCCCGCGGGAAGCTCCGCTCCAGGTGCAGGTCCAGCGACGCGCGCGACTCGTAGCGGTATGTCCCACGGGGCTGAATGAAGATGCGGTGTCCACTAATGGTCCGGAACAGAAACGGATGGAAGGACAGTGTGTCGGAGATCGCGGGGTTCGAGGTCTGCGGCACGGCGACGGCAAATTCGGTCAGCAGCCCCGAGATCGGCATCGTGGGCGTGACCCGATCGCCCGTCGCGTAGGAAAAAAACACGCCGCCGCGGAACCGCGCCGGCAAGAGCCCGCCGAGGGACAGCTTCCCCTCGAACCGGCTCTGGTTGTTCAAGGCGCCGAAGAAGTTGTACTGCTCGTTCAGGCGCACCCAGGGGCCCGGCCCACCCGACGTGTAGTCATCCGGTCCGGTCACCACGTTGTAGTTCCCCTTGAGCGTTGAGAGGGTCGCCGAGGCCCCGCCCCACCACGTGCGGTACCGCGCTTCGACCCGGAGCTGTAGCTGCGCGAACCGTCGCGTCGCCTCGGGCACATTGGTGAGAACGAAGTCCGGGTCGTAGCGAAGCGCGGCCAGTTCCGCCGGGGTCAGGCCGGGCGGGGCATAGAGTTTGTTGGGATCCGTCAGGACGCCCTGCCGCAGCAGCTCCTGGACCCAGAGAATGTCCTCATTGGAGATGGCCAGCTTCTCCAGCACCAGCGGCTGGCCTCCGAAAGACAACAGCCGGCCGAAGCGATCGAGAATCATGACGTTTTGGACCACCGTGTAGTTCGACGCCAGGTTCCGGTCCACCAGCGCGACCATGTCGCGGTTCTCCCGGTGGATGTACGCCACGCCGGCCTTCCACCGACTGCCGAAGGCGCGTTCCAGCGAGAGCACGGCTTGATCCATGTATGGCTGGTGGTACTGCTCCACTCGCCCGGCCTGATCCAGCCGCACCGTTTCCTCGAAACGGAACAGCCCAAGAGCGGCGAGCGAATCGCGCTCGGCGAGCGTAAACGATTGCGTCGGCGTCCCGGGCGCCGGCCCGAGATAGGACCAGATCTCCTCGTCGCTGTAGGTCCCGGCCCCCGCCACTCGGTCGAACAAGGCGGCGAACATCGGCTGGTGATACCGGCCCCAGTGGCCTTTGGCGACGAGCCTGCCCAACGAGTTCAGCTCGGCCACCACGCCGATCCGGGGCTCCAGGGCCTGGTCCTGCACCGCGGTGAATCGCGGGCCTTGCCCCCCCCATCCCCTCGCCGCCGGGGTGAGCGCCCCCGTCCACCACCCGTACCGGAACCCCGGATTGAACCTGAGCCACGGGAGGATCCCGATCTGCTCCTGAACGAACAGCGCGGCGTTCCGGACGTCGCTGTCGATCCTGACCTCCCCACCCCACCCGGTAGGGATACCGCCGAGATACACCCACGTCGCGGGACTCCACGGATCGAACCCGAGCACGCGCTGGGGCCGCCACGTCATCCCGCCGTTCCGCCGGCTCTCGTAGTCCCAGCCCCCCACCGTGTACTCGCCGCCCAGTTTCACCTCGTGCTCCAGACCGGCGAGCCGGCCCCGCCCTGTCCAAGCGGCCGTTAACCCGAGGCTCGATGGCGCGGCCCGCGTTCGAAACAGCGCGTTCTGATAGCGGGGCGGGTTCACCTGTGTCAGCAGCTCGATGGCCGGCACCGCGGGACCGTCATACGGATCGACCTGCTCCCGAGCGACAAACCCGCCCAGGCGCACTGTGAGCGCGCTGCGGGCTGACCAGCTCCGCTGCCAGGTGAGGTTGCCGGTCAGGTTCCACTGCCGCAGTCGTTCGGTCGCGTCGGCGGTTTCATACCCCGTTTGTCCGACCCGCTCGCCGTCCTGGTGCCGCCCCATGAGGCTGCCCTGGAGCAGATCGCGGCCCCCCCCCCCGGGCTTCCAGCTCAACTTTGCCAACCACCGGTTCTCCTCGAACGACGGTGGCCGCGCCACGAAGCCGCCGTTCACGGACCCGAGGTAGTCGAGAACCTGCTCTCCCTGCCGGATGACGTGGCCGAACAGCGCGAAGTGAAGGCGATCGCGGACCAGTGGGCCGCGGACCTGACCGTCCAGTTCCCGCCGGCTCGCCAATTCGTGGCCGATCTCACCGGGGATCAGGTTGGAGCCATTGAGCCGCGCGGACTCGAACGAGGTCCGGAGCGCCCCCTCCAGCACGTTCCTGCCTCCCAGCGTCACGACTTCCACGAGGCCGCCCTGGGCTCCCCCCACGTCCGCGCCGGCGCCGAGGCCGCGGACCTCGAGCGTTTCGATCCAGCTCGGACTGGGCAGCGACAGAGCGCCGCCCACCCCGGGATGATTGACCGCGGTGCCGTCGAGCGAATAGGAGTTTGCCTGGTCCGACGCGCCGCCCCAGATCTGATCGGGCCGCGCGCCCGGTGTGAGGGCGATCAGTTGCCGCAGGTCGAACGTGGACGGGAGCAATGCGATCTCGCTGACCGTGAGCTTGGTGCCCAACTCGACGTCGGTGGTGGAGATGCTGGAGGGGGGGGCGCTCACCACCAGGGAGTCGAGCGTGAACGGGACCAGGTCGAGCACGAAGGTGACCTGGGCGGTCCGGCCGGCTTCGACCTGGACGTCCTGTCGGGCGGGGCGGTAGCCCAGCCGGCGTACGACGATCCGGTACAGGCCGGGTTCGAGGCGCATGATCCGCCACGCGCCATCGGCGTCGGTCGCGGCTCGCCAACGATCCACGCTCACCTCGGCGGACGCCAACGGCCGGCCCGCAGCGTCCATCACGCGGCCCTCGACCCCGCCGCGCGCCTGGGCCTGCCCCACGGCCGGGACCAGCGCTGCCAGCAGGGCGATCGCAGCCGGCTTCATGTCACGCCGTGAACCGCGGCCAGCAGCAGGAAGAGCAATGGAGCCACCCCTTGGATGACCGCCCCGCGCCGCATGCGCGGTGCCGACACCGCCAACACGATTGCGGCACCGAGCATCGACAGACAGTTCCAGACCACGAGGGCCAGCCCCGCACGAGGATGGCCCGTCAGAATCAGGCCGAGCCCCGCGAAGGTCCCAATCGCCAGGAACAGATTGTAGAAGCCCTGATTGAACGCGAACAGTCTGGTAGCCTCGGCGTCCGCTGGAGCTTGCCGGAATCGCGCACGCACCTGCGGCGTGCTCCACCACAGGCTTTCCATGCAGAAGATCAGGACATGAACGACGCCGGCGAGCAGCGCCGCCAGCCACATGCCGAGGCTAATAAGATTCATTGGTTATCTCGTCACCCCTGATTCACGCTCGCTTCACCCGCCAAAGTTAATTCTGACAGGCACAATCATGCACAATCATGAAGGAGGCGGCTCAGTGAGCGGTCGGACTCGCACCCGTGCCCCGTCGACGCAGGGCCCCATTCGCATCGTGCTGATCGAGGATAATCGGCTGGCGCGCGACCAGCTCGTTGCCCTGCTGGAACGGCAAGCGAACGTCAAGGTCGTCGCGACGGCCTCCTGCCCCACGACGGGGCTGGCTCATGTTCAGGAGACCAAGCCGCAGATCGTGCTCGTCGGCGCGGGCCTGGGCAATAACGACAGCCACCTCTGCCTCAAGAGCGTCAAGAACATGGCGCCTGCGGCTCGGGTGATCCTGATGGATGTGCTGCCCGTGCGGGAAGACATCGTCGCGTTCGTCAAGGCGGGAGCCAACGGGTTCATCCTAAAGGATGCGACGGGGGACGACGTCGTCGCAACCATACGGTCGGTCGCGCAGGGGACGGACGCAATCCCCGCCCCTCTCGCCTCCATGCTGTTGTCTTACATTGCGGATCAGGCGCTGGTTGGGACCGCGCCGGGCGGGCTGCCCACAACCGTCCGCATCACGAAGCGCGAGCGGGAGATCACGCAGCTGATCGCCGAGGGCCTCGCGAACAAAGAGATCGCCCAGCGACTCCGCATCGCCACCTACACCGTCAAGAGCCACGTACACAACATCCTGGAAAAGCTCGCCTTGCACACCCGCCTTCAACTCGCCGCCCACACCCATTGGGTTGGAGCGCCGATTGGCGATGATCAGGGCGCGCTGAAGGTCAGGCCGAGGGATCCCTGGGGCGGTCCTTGGAGCGCGTGTGGGTCACCGCGCTCACGAGCCCGATGCCCAGCAGTATGACGCACGCGATCGCGACGTGGAGGGTGGACACCCCGGCGGTAACGAGGGCCCACGCCACGCCACCGATGAGGATCAGAAACCCGATGAAATAGAGCGCGAAGGACATCGGCTACTCGCTCAGGCGCTTCGGGCCGCCGCTCGCGGGAGGGGGCTGGAGGGGAGGGGGGGGCGGGCTCGGCGTCTCGTCGGCGCTTATGTCGCGCAGCCCGCGCTTGAATTCCTGGATCCCCTTGCCGATCGACGCGCCGATCTCCGGAATCCGCTTGGACCCGAAGACGAGCATTACCACCGTGACAAGGATCAGGATGTGCCAGATGCTCAGATCCGCCAGCATGCACGCACTCCGTTGAGGATTCTCTAAACCAACGCCGCAGCTGAAGGACGCCCGCCGCACGAGCGGCGGGCATCCGTTCCTCGGCCCGGCAGCGCTAGGGGTTGCGCGTCACCACGCAGCTGATGTTGGTGATCGACAACAGTTCCTTCAGCAGGTCGATCCTGCCGTTCCCGTTTACCTCGGTATACGTGATGGCGCAGGTGGCCGTGAAGCGATTCCCCACGATCGTCCGCGTCACCGTGTCAGCGAGAGCGGGCGTCGCCGCAAGCGCCGCGAGTCCAAGAGCCATTGCCGTACTCACAAAGATCTTTCTCATCGTACCCTCCCAGTCTGGGTGGACAGCACGGTTCGCATTGCGACGCTACCGTGGACGCACGCCGTCTGCAAGGGGGTGAGAAGGTCGAGGTTTCGCGCGCGCCGCGCACCGGGCGCGCACCGGGAATGTGCTGGCGCTACAGCTCCTCGAACGGCTGGTTCAGGATTGGGTACCGCTGCCAGTCGCGAAAATCAAAATGCCACCACTCGCTCGGGTTTACGGTGAACCCCTCGGCCTCGAGCACCTGGCGCAGCAATGCGCGGTGCCAGCGTTGCCGACTGGTGCCGCCGGGAAAATCGGCGCGCGCCCGCGGCGTTGCTTCGTCGTACGTGGACGGCATCTCGACCGGCGCGCCCGTCGCCAGCTCGTACAACGTGAGGTCCACCGCCGCGCCGCGATTGTGCTTCGAGCCGCGCGCGGGGTCGGCCACGAGCCAGCGTGACGCGGGCGGAGTCGCGTCCCAGAAGACCTTCGTCACGTACCACGGCCGGTAGGCGTCGTGGATCAAGATCCCGTAGCCGAGCGGCCGCAGCACGCGCGCCGCCCGCACCACGGCCTCCGCGACGGGCCGCTGCAAGAAGGCATGGGCCGAGGAGTAGAAGACGCTCCCGAGGAAATTGTTCGTCGTCGCGTAGCGGACATCCAGCCGGATGGTGGAGTCGATCGTGGCGGGCTCCATCAGGTCAGGCGCCAGGAACGCGCCGCTTTCGGCAGGCGGCGACAGCGCGCGATCCGCCAGTAGCAGCTCCGCGACGGATCGGACGGGCTGGAGCCGGAGCTGCCCCCCCTCCCCGTCGGCCGGCCCGAGCTGCAACCTTCGTCGTGCGACGCCGCCCACCTGGATCTCGCCGCCACGGAAAACGATCTGGGGGTGGTCGTACCCACGGCCCGCGAAGGTGAACACCGACTCGGCGACCTGGGCGAGGCGGGCGGGAGCAAGCGGGGCGACGAGCGCGATCAGCGCACCGCCGTCCTCATAGACGTACAGCGTGTCGTGGTCCGACGCGTACGCGCCGATCAGGCTGCGCCAAGCGGCGGGGGGCGCCGCGGGTTTGGGCCGAGCGATCCGGGGTGCGTCTTGCGCCAGGGCGTGGGGCGGATTCCACGACGCGAAGCAGCAGACGGCGACAGTGGTTTGGAGGGCTGGTGAAAGACTCATTCCCTAATCTAACGGTCCACCTGAGCGGTGACTGCACGCACGTACTGCAGTGTTTCGGGATCGTCCGTTGTGTTCGCAGCCGCGAGTGCCTCCGTCAAGCATTCGCGACTGCGCTGCAGATCGCCCTGGGACCGAGCCAGCAGCGCGAGCCGCGCCGCGCTTTCGGCGACGCCCGCCGGCGCGTGGACGCCCACGTAGAGATCGTGCGCTTCCTGCCACAGGCGCTGCGCCTCTGCGGCGGCGCCACCCTCCTGCTTGAGTACCGCAAGACTTCGGATCGCGTTGGCAAGGTCGAGCGGCCGCGCGTGTTCGTGGCGACGATAGATCGACAGGGCTTCGACGTAGCAGGGTTCGGCTAGGGCCGTTCGTCCCGCGTAATGGTAGGCGTCACCGAGATGGCGCACGCGATGTGCCAATCTCAACGGATCGCCGAGCTGTCGGGCGCGGGCCACGGCGAGCTTGAACCAGAGGATGTTGGCGACGTTGCCGAGGCCGGCCATCTCTAATCGCCCTCGGGAACGATCACCCACATTAAGACATAGACCAGTATGCCGGGAAACGCGGCTGAAATGATGGAAACCACAACGTACAGCACGCGCGCCAAGGTGGGGTCAAGATCGAAGTACTTGGCGAGCCCGGCGACGACACCGGCGATCATGCGGTTCGACCGTGAGCGTCGCAGTGGAGCGTTGAAACTCGGCACGGTAGCCTCCCGGGGATCGTGCGGCGGTGGTGAAGGGTTCCTTCCTTAAGCTACGCGCGCGGGCAGCCTCAAGCGCTGCCTCACGGCACCACGGCCAACTCGATGAGCCGGGAGTCGGCCTGGCCCTGGTCGTCCACCGCCCGCACCGTGAATGAGCCCGGGGCCTCAGGTCTCCAGGCGAGGCTCCCACCGGGCGGTGCCTTGCCCAAGAAACTCCTCCCCACGAACCAGTAGACCTCCCGCACGCCGGCGCCGGTAGTGGCTCGCAGGGTGATGGTCTCCTGGCCAAGCCGTTTGGCGCGAAGCGAATACACCACACCCCGCAGCGGCGACGTGATCTGCCCTCACCGCCACCGGCTCGATCGAGGAACTCACCGCCCGATATCGTCCGCCGCGCCAGTAGTGTTCGTGACGGCGGGGCGGTCTTCCGAAGGCACCAGCGGCACGGGCCGACACACCGTTACTCGCGATCCCTCGGCAAGGACCGCGGAGACCGGGGTGGCGGCGAGCATGGAGCCGACCGCCACCCCGTACAGCCCCGCCATGTCTCCCCTCACCTCTGGTTGCGCACCGGCCCAAACGCGCCAGGGCGGGTGCTCGACGCGATACTCCAGCGTACTCCCATCGCGCTGACGCGTGTAGCCCCAATGATGCTCCGTGATGAACGTCGTCTCGGTTTGCTCGTCAGGCAGTGCCGGCGAGCCTGCAGCCGTGAGGGCCAGGTGTTGCCAACCCGCCGAGGTCCTCCACGCGTACCGAACGCGGAAAGGCGCAACCGCGGGAATCGCGGGCACGTCGCTGTGCATGCGCAGCGCGACATAGGGCTCGTTGTAGGCGAGGCGCGCGACGAGCGCGATCAAGCGACGTGGAACGATCTCTCGGATGAAGGTCACGCCGCGTCGCACTTCGCCGCCCACCTCTCTCCGCACATAGAACCGGAGATTGACCTCGTCGAAATGCTGATGGAAGGGCACTCGAAAGCCCAGCACCCGCGCGTGCAGGAAGCGAAAGCCGACCAGGCTCATGAGCGCCCGGCCATCATGTGTGTCGAGTTCCGTACCCGGCGGCACGAACGGCCGCAGGAGCGCCGGCTCGGCTTCGAACGTGAGGATAGCCAGGTGGCGCCACTCGGCGGTGAGGAAGACGGCCGCGGTCTCGAGGCTCAATGGGCGGCGGGCGGTTCGATGCCGCAGGCGGCCGACACCTGGAGCCGGTGCCGGGCGAAGGTGCGATAGCCCCAGTCGAAGAGCTGGCGCCCGCCGGGCACGACGCTGAGGAGATAGAGTGGATAGGCCCACCAGCACCGCCGCATGACGAAGCGGTAGACAGCGGCACCCGACGTCAGCCGACCATCTGCGTGCAACAAGCGGAGATCCTCGATCAACGCGGTGGGCGTGAGGCCCGTTCGTTCGAGGACCCAGGGACTCTGCAGCGGGGCGGTCTCGAGGCCCAGGCGACGGAGCGTGGGGGCCCAAAATGGTACCCAGCGGGCGCAGATGCCGCAGGAGCCGTCGTAGAGGACCCAGCCGAGGACTGACGTGCGGCGCGCTGGTGAAGGATTCATTCCCTAATCTATCCGCGCGGCTGTAGGGCCTTGGTCACGGCATCGGCAGCAGCATCCGCCAAGTCGAGCACGGCGCCGACCGCGGCCCGAACCGCCTGGAGGACGCGGAACAGGACCGGCCGAGGGGGCGGTTCCGGAGCGACGAGCTCAGCCTTCTCCTGAGTCTGCGGCTCGACTGCCGCTTCGCTACCCGAATCCTTGCTGTGAGACTTCTTTCGTTTTCTCATGGCTCTTTACCGGAGTGCCGTTTGTTGCATGGCGACCGCTTGCCAACGGCCGTCACGCCGAATGAAGACGCGCATGTAGGTTGCCCGCCATACGACAGACTCCGTAGCAGGGTTTCGCAGGCTCGTGATGCTATCGAGAAGCGGCGTGACGGTCCAGTCGCAGCTCGAGGTGGCGTCGTATGTCGGGCCATTCACTCGCAAGGATGCTGTACATGACTACATCACGCACGGTTCCGTTGCGGCGCACGCCGTAGTGGCGAATCACGCCGTCCCGTTTCGCTCCCAGTGCCTCGATGGCCCGCTGAGACCGGACATTGAAGTTGTCCGTCCGTAGGCCAACCACCTTACAGCCGAGCGTGTCGAAGGCGTGGCCGAGCAGCAGCAGCTTGCAGGTCGTGTTGACGTGCGTTCGTTGGCGGCTTTGGGCGTACCACGTGTGCCCGATCTCCACGCGATCGATTATGGGAACGATATCATGATAGCGCGTCGATCCGATGATGGCGCCGCTCGCCAGGTCGCGCACGGTCCACGGCAGCATGTGACCCTCGCGCTGCCCCTTCAGGGCCTCGGCCAGGTAGGCCGGCATCCCCTCGGGCGGGGGCACCGCGACGAACCACAATTCCCATAGGCGCCCATCGGCGGCGGCCGCGGCCAGCCCAGTGTAGTGTTCCTCGGTGAGCGGCTCGAGACGGATGCCGCGTCCCTCGAGAACGACGGGTTGCACGTCGATCATGTCGCAGCGGCTATGGTCAAGACGGAAGTGACGTGCGAGGCCGCCACAGGATCTTCTCGTTGCTCTTCTGGGCGATGAAGTCCGGGCAACGTCCATCGCCGGCGCCGGTGAGCCCACCGTCCGGAGCACACAACACGGTGCCGACGGCATCGTACAGCGTGCTGGGGATGTCGCAGCAACGCGGCGCGACATAGTAGACCACCTGGCCGTGGTAGTCGTACCGCGCAATGAAGGCGGGAGGATTCGTGGCCCGTGGGTGCTCGAGCTGCTGAATGAGACCTGCAAGCCAGTCGGGCACGGGTTCGCTCTTCACCGGCCGTTCGGTCGCGCAGGCAGCGCTCAAGGCGAGGACGAGAAGGAAGGCTGGAGTGCGTGGTGTCATGGCGAGATTCATTCCCCAATCTACGCGCGCCGGCAGCTTCAAGCGCTTGCTAGGCCGCGCCCCGACCCGGGGCTATCGAGTGGCAATCGTCAGGTCGCTGCGTAGTGCCGCGAGCCGAGCACGAAAACGCGATTCCATCCCTTTGTCACCGAGCGCAGCGGCGGCCTCGGCCCTGAGTTTCAAGCTCTCCGGCAAATACAATGTATAGATCAGCGGCCCGGGGGAGTCGAACACGGCGGCGACGTCGATGGCCCGCTGGTACTCGCCCCGGGACATCAGCAATCGGGTCAGCGAGAGTCGTTCACTCCCACGGGGATACAACAGGTCCCACGCGAGCAGCTCGCCGGGCACCCCTTCGGACAACACCGCTTCAAACCGGCGCAGCGCCTCCGCGGTATCGGCACGCGCCTGGGCGGCGTGTGCCGCCATCGCGCGGGCGCCCAGCCGATCAGCAAGGGTCGAACCGCTCTTGCGCGCTCGTGCCTCCAGGTCAAGCTCGATCGCGGCGACCACGTCCGCATGGCCGCTGTAGGCCTCCCAGATTCCCAGCATCCACAGTCGATCGTTATACGGGCAGTTCCGGTAGTGCGCGCCGAACACGATCGCATCGTGACGCGCGATCTCCGCGGCCCGATCCCTCAGGAGCGGAGCGATCGGCGCAGCGAGCAGGTAGAGCGACGAGCCCCCGCGCTCACGCGCAATCGACGAGTCCAGCTGGGCGGTGACCTCCGCATCCCGGCCCAGCGCGAGAAGGATGCTTTCCCGGCCGACCAGCGCGCTCCAATACCGGCCTTCCGCCCAGCCGTCCGTAGCCGTATCGCCCTGCAGCACCGCGGTGAACGCCGCGAGCGCGCACGACAGATGCGACCCCGCACCCTTCAGCTGGTTGCCCGCGGTGACGAGTGCCAACGGGTGGCTCCGGGCGCGTTGCCGCCAGTCCTCGGAATCAGGACCGC
>JBGPOM010000031.1:0-11086 GCA_041488075.1 Gemmatimonadota bacterium | reverse complement strand
TGGTGAAGAAGAACGCGATCATGATGATCGACTTCGCGCTCGAAGCGGAGCGGCGGGAAGGCAAGTCGGCCCGCGACGCGATCCTCGAGGCCTGCAGTGTGCGATTCCGGCCGATCATGATGACGACGATGGCAGCCTTGATGGGAACGCTGCCCGTCGCCATTGGCTGGGGCTCGGGCGCCGAGTCGCGCCGGCCGCTCGGCCTCGCCGTGGTCGGCGGGCTCGCGTTCTCGCAGCTGGTCACGTTGTACGTGACGCCGGTGTTCTATACCTACCTCGACGCCTTGCAGCGGCGGCTGGGCCGGCGCGTGGCGCCGGTGCCTCTGCCCGAGCCGGTGTCGGCGGACTGACGCGCCCTAGCGCAGCCCCACCGACACACCGACCTGAAATACGCGCAGCCGGACCGGTGTCTCGACCCGCCGGGCGGTGAACGTCCCGTCGCCGTTGTCCGTCAGCCCGCCCGCGGGGACGTACGTCACACGGTCGTGGCGCACGTCGCGCACACCCAGGTCGATCGCCACCGGAGTGCGGCGCCGTGACACCGTGATCAGCATGCCCGTCCCGAGCTGCGTCGTAGTAGTGAAGTGACCGTCAAGGTAGAAGGCGCCGGAATCGTAGCAGCCGCAGTAGCCGTCGTAGCTGGCCGACGTCCAGAAGAGGGAGCCTCCGAGCGTCGCGAAGCCGTACAGCCGCAACGGCCCCTGCCCGAGCGTGAGCTGCGGGCCCACGGCGAGCGTGCCGATGGACGAATTGGTCGACACGCCGTAGCCGCGGTAGGCGGCGTCGTAGATCATGTATGCGCCGTCGATCCGCATTCCGAGGCTGGCGCTCCGATCGAGCCCGACGACCGCGAACCCCGTGATGCCCGCGGCGACGTTGCCGTTGCGGCGGAACTCGCCGAGCGGCTGGGCGACGACGAGCGTGAAGCCGGCGCTCCCTGCGTCACGCACCTCGCGCAGCGCGGAGCGCTGGCCGAAGAGGGAGGACGTCGCCGTCGCGAGAGTGAGCGCCACGCCAAGAATGCGCCGCATAATGCCGTCCCGGTGGAGGAGTGGTCGAGCCGCTGCCGTGGCGGAAAGGCAACGCCCGTGCCAAGCTTCTCCCGCACCAGCGGCCGCGCCGGCTGACCTCAAAAGGGGACAATCGGGGAGGGGTATGGCCCAGATCACCTACGACGATTTCGCCACGGTCGACATCCGAGTCGGGCGGATCGTCCAGGCGGACGACTTTCCCCAAGCGCGAAAGCCGGCCTACAAGCTCCGGATCGACTTCGGGCCCGAGATCGGCGTGAAGAACTCCAGCGCGCAGATCACGAAGTACTACGAGCCGGCCGACCTCGTCGGGCGCCTGGTCCTCGCCGTCGTGAATTTCCCGCCGCGCCAGATCGCCACGTTCTTCTCGGAAGTGTTGACCCTGGGCGTGATACTAGGCGAGGGGGATATCTGTCTCGTGCATCCGGACCGCGACGTGCCCCTCGGCAGTCCGATCCGGTGAGCCGTAGCGGGAGTCGACATACGCTTCGAGAATCTTGAGGAAGTCCGCGACGATCGTGTCACCTTTGAGCGTGACCTTCAGCGCGCCGTCCACGTACACGGGTGCCCTCGGCTCCTCGGCCGTGCCGGGGAGCGAGATGCCGATGTGGGCATGCTTCGACTCCCCCGGCCCGTTGACGACGCACCCCATCACCGCCACGTGCAGCTCCTCGGAGCCGGGGTAGCGCTCCTTCCACACAGGCCGCTGCTCCCGCAGGTAGGTCTGGATCTGCTCGGCCATCTCCTGGAAGAACGTCGAGGTGGTCCGGCCGCAGCCGGGGCACGCGGTCACCTGGGCCGTGAAGCTCCGCAGCCCCAGCGATTGCAGGACCTGCTGGGCGACTTGGACTTCCTCGGTGCGGTCACCGCCGGGCCGCGGCGTGAGCGAGACGCGGATCGTATCGCCGATCCCCTCCTGGAGCAGGATCGAGAGGCCCGCGGTGCTCGCGATGACCCCCTTGGTCCCCATCCCGGCTTCGGTGAGCCCGAGGTGAAGCGGATAGTCCGACAGCGCTGCGAGCTTGCGATACACGTCCACCAGGTCCTGCACGCCCGATACCTTGGCGGAGAGGATGATGCGGTCGTGCGGCAGGCCGACTTCCTCGGCGAGCTCCGCGGAGCGCGTCGCACTCGCCACCATGGCATCCATCGTGACGTCGCGCGCCTCGCGCGGCTGATGCAGGGCGGCGTTCGCGTCCATCATCTCGGTGAGGAGCTGTTGATCGAGGCTGCCCCAGTTCACGCCGATGCGGACGGGCTTGCCTTCGTCGATCGCGACCTGGACGATGGTGCGGAAATTGTCGTCGCGGCGTTTGGCGCCGACGTTGCCGGGGTTGATGCGGTACTTGGCGAGCGCGCGCGCGCAGGCGAGATACTTCGTGAGCAGCACGTGGCCGTTATAGTGGAAGTCCCCGATGACCGGCACGTCGACCTGGGCCACGATGTCCGGGACCGCGCGGGCGGCGTCGTCGTTGTTCACCGTCACCCGCACGAGCTCGCTGCCCGCCTGGTGCAGCGCGTGGACCTGCGCCACCGTCGCCGCCACGTCGGCGGTGTCGGTGTTGGTCATGGACTGGACGACGATGGGGTGGGCACTGCCCACCGGCACGCCGCCCACGGCGACCGTCACGGTGGGGCGTCGGGTGCTCACGGGGGGAGAATATACAGCCGACGCCTCCCGAGGGAGGCGTCGGCTCGCGGGACCGACCTTAGAAGATCTTGTCCTGGAGGACGATGCGCAGCTGGAGCGCGGTCAGCACCATCTTGCCCGTCGCGGGGTTGAGGAGATCGGCATTCGTGCCCGTCGCAACCATGCGGATCCACACCCCTGACCCGGTCAACAGGTCGAGGACGGCGGGGGTCAAACCGCCCGTGATGGTGAGCGGACCGACATTGGTGCCGGAGACGGCGGTCTGGGGGACGTTGACGGCGAACGCCGCAGCAGAGTCGAGTGTCCCGGCCGAGTCCGCAGCGACGTAGAGTTGGAAGCCGATCGTTCCCGCGCCGGTCGCGTTGCGCAGATCTGCGGCGCCGGTGAGCGTGGCCGACTCCACGATCGAGCTGCCGAAGCCCGGCGGCAGGTTGATCTGCTGAAACTTTGACGCGCTCGCCGTGCTGTCTGGGGGAATGATGTACGGGATCGTGTCCTTCCCCGTCCCCTGGATGAAGCTGTACACGTCCACGTTGAAGATGGCGCGCCCCTCGCCGCAGGCCGCGGAGAGCAGCGCGGCCGCGAGAACCAGGGCGGGAGTTGTCGCTTTCATGGCGGTTCCCTAGTAGAGCGAGATGGACGTGGCCATGGTGATGCCACGCTGCGTGGCGAACGAATTGCTGTGCGTCCAGAATCCCACGTCCAGGCCGAGCGGCCCGAACCGCAGGCCGCCGCCCCAGCCGAACTGGATCTTCTTGCGCTGGTCGCGCGAGACGCCGCCGCGCAATGCCAGGAAGCCGATGCGCTGCTCGCCGCCGACGTGGATCACGGTGCCGCGGCCCGAGTTCCCGATGTCGGCGCCGACCGTCGTCCCCGTGCCCATGCGGAACGCGGCGTTGGCGATGTAGCTGACCGGCAGTTTGGTCTTGGTCTCGACGTGGTTCGCGACCGGGGTCGTCGCGAGCGAGTCGCCCGCGGTGTCGAATACGGTCTGCTCGATCCGCGTGTCCTTCCACGTCAGCTCGGCGCCGATGTCGTTCACGCCCACGCCGATTTCGAGCGGGCCGGAGATCCACACGACGCCCACGTCGCCGCCAAATCCGCGACCGAACGTCTTGGTCACGTCGTTGTCCCGATAGGTCAGCACGTCGAGCTGCGGCGTCACCGGGTTGGGGCCCGCGAACAGCGTATCGCCGGTGGTGAATCCGCCTGACCCGGCGGCCCGGATGTACGTGGCGCCGTAGTAGGTGCGCACCGCAGCCCCGAGGTACACACCGTCCTCATTGTCGCTCCCCACACCGGTCAGCCGGCCGGCGAAGCTCAGGGTCGGCGCGAGGCCTCCCTGCACGAGCGCGTCGCCCAGCACGTTGTACGTGGTATTGGTGCGCGCCGAGTCCGCTTCCTTGAGAAAGGCGCGGAGCGTGTCGCCCAGCAGGAAACCGACGTCGTGGTCTTCGAAGCCGAGTACGCTGAACCTGAACCCCTTGACGCCGAAGCCCATATCGAGCAGGCGGCTCGAGCCGCCCAGTCCAAACTCATCCGCGGGGATCAAGACCTGCGCCGCGCCGAGGTCGAGGATGAACGTGTTCTTCCCCACCGTGAACTCGACGTCGTTGGTCGGCGTGGGCGCTTTCCGGATCTCGAGAAAGATGGGCAGGTTGAACACGAGGTTCATGACCGCGATCGGATTGAACGCCGCCGAGTCGGGATTGAACAGCGGATCGTCGCCCAGATGATTGATCGGGTGATCGTGGAAGAACTTGATGAGCCCGAGCGGCACGGGAATCGTCAGGCGTGCGTTCCCGCTCCCGGCGCGGTCCTTCACGGCCCGGTACGCGGGATTGTAGCGCCGCAGGCTGCCGTCACGCGTGAGCGACAGGCCGCCCATCCCGATGCGGCGCGCGTCGAACGAGAACTGGGCGCGGGCCGGCCGGCCGGGGGCGGCGACGAGTACGGCGAGGGCGAGGGCAACGACTCCAGGTCGCACGGGATCACCTCAAGACGGGGATAAGGCCGGCAGCAATATAACGGTCGCGCTTTCAACTATTGCGCGGTGTGAGCGGCGTCACCGGATGGCGGTTCCCGAGACGCCTTGGAGCGTCAGGGTAACCGTCGTCCCCCGCCCCGGCGCGCTGTCCAGCGCGATCCCGCCCCCCCAGCTCTCCACGAGCCGGCGCGCGATGGCGAGCCCCAGCCCGGAGCCGCTGGAGGTGGTCGAGAACGTCGGCTCGAATACGCGCGGCAGCGCCTCCGGAGCGATCCCGCGGCCGTCGTCCGCCACCGTGAGCGTTCGTCCGCCGTCCGCCACGCGCACCGTGACGCGCGTGGCGTCCGCGTTGCGGGCGTTCTCGAGCAAATTGACCAGCACTTCCTTCACTTCATCTTTGCGCGCCAGGGCCGCCGCACCGCCCGGGTCGGCGCGCACCTCGAACCGCGTCGCCTCCTTCCCACCCTTCCCGGATCCGAGGCCATACAACCGGACGACCTCGCGCGCCGCCGCCGCCAGGTCCACCGGCTCGAGCGGCACCAGCTCCGCCGCGGGAGCTCCGAAGCGCGAGAAGGCGCGCGCGATCCCGTCGAGCCGGTCGATTTCCACGAGGATGCGCTCGGCAGTCTCCTGCAGCGTCGACTCGAAGGCGTCTCCCCGCTTCACGCGCTGCAGGTGCTGGACTCCGAGCCGGATGGGCGTGAGGGGATTCTTGATCTCGTGCGCCACCTGGCGCGCCATCTCGCCCCAGGCGAGCACGCGCGCCGCGCGCGTCAAGGCGGTCGCGTCGTCGAGCGCGATGACGCAGCCGTCCGGGGCGGGGCCGAGCGGGGCGAGCTGCACGCGGATCTGGCGGCCCCCGATCTCGAACTCGCGTTCCTCGATCGCGTCGCCCTTCGCCGCCACGAACGCATCGACCGCCTGCCACACGGGACCCCACGCGGGGGGCGCCGTCCGCGGCAGCTCGTCGCCGGGCGCGAGCGCCTCGCCCACGAGCTCCGCCGCGCGCGGGTTCGCCATCGTCACCCGCAGCGCATCGTCCACGGCGATCACGCCGGTCGCGACGTTGGCGAGCACCTGCGCGGTGCGCTGACGGGCCTCTTCGAGCGCCGCCTGGCTGCGCCGCACGTCGGTGACCATCCGGCCGAACGCCGAGACCACCGGCTCGAACTCGCGCAGCGCCCCGGGCGGGAACGCGGGTGGCTCGCTGCCCCGCCCGACCGCGAGCGCCGCCGCGCGGAGCGCGGCCACGGGCTTCGCGAGCCCCCGCGCCGCGAGGCCGGCGAGGTATACCGCCGCGACGAGTCCGCCCAGCGTGGCCAGCACGAGGACGAGCGCCAAGTCTTCCTGCTGGCGCCGGACGCGCTCGTCGTCCAGCAGCTGCGGCGCCGCGAGGATCGCCTGCTCGCCGGGCGGCCCCGTCGCCACCACACGATAGCCCACGCGGGTCGGCCGGCCGGCGGTGCGGGCGTCGGTCGTCAGTTCGAGCTCATCCTCGAGGGTCAGGAGGAACGCCGGCGGCGTGAGGAATGGGTCCACTAGGCCGAGCTCGCCCATCACGGGCGAGCTCGTGGCGACGAGCAGGCCGCTGCGATACAACCACAACTCCGCGTCGAGACGACGCCCCAGCTCCGCGACCGATCGCCCGATCGCCTCGGGACGGTCGCCCGCGATCGCCCCGGCGCTCCCCACCGCGTCCCGCAGCGTCTGGTGGATGAGCAGGTCGCCCGAGCGGCGCGCCTCGTCGGCCAGGCGGGCAAAGCTCCACGCCGCGAAGCCCAGCACCGGCAGCACGAAGAACGTGACGAGGGCGGCGGTGAGGCGCCCGCGGTAGCTCGTACGGAGCGTCGAGAGCAACGCCGGCACCCGCGGCCGCCACCCCTCAGCCACGATGAGCCCGAACAGCCAGACGCCGGCCAGCAGCGCGACGTCGAACAGCACGACGAGCGCCCCGCGCACGAGCAACGCCCACGGGCTGCGGAGATCCACGCGGACGTGCACGTGGCGCATGCCCTCGGGCAGGTCCACCTGCCGTTCCCCCCGCGCCGACCACCCGGCGCGGCGCCACGCGAGCCGCGCGCCGGCGGCCAGCGCCGGCCCCGGTTCCGGAAGCGAGAGGGAAATCGCGTACGGCGGCTCGACCCCCGGGTCGCCGCGCAGGAACCGCGCGGTGCGGTCCGGCGGCAGCAGACGGCTGCGCGGCCCGATGGCGACCGTGAGCACGTTCCCCGCGGCGAGCGGTACCACGAGCACGTAGTGGACGCCCGGCACCCACTCGACCCGCTCGATCCGCGGCCCGGCCGCGGATCCGGGCGAGCGCATGAGCGCCGCCGGCACCGCCGGCGGCAGCTCGAGAGTCGCGAGCGGCAGCTCGGCCACGGGGCGGCCGCTCTGGTCCCACAGCTGGAGCAGCGCGGGATAGTCCTCCGCCACCAGCGGAGAGCCGACCCACAGAGCATAGAGATCGCTGGCCGTGTGGGGCGCGGGCCGGGCCGCGACTTGCTGACCGAGGCGCTCGAGCAGGGCGACGGCGAGGGCGTCGCCCTCGTGGCCGAGGCGCTGTGCGTCGCGCTCGGCGAGCTGCAGCCGCCCCTCGACCGCGGCGCCCCAGGTGAGCAATGCGGCTGCCGTGCCAGCGACGACGGCGATCCCGGGAAGCGCCCAGCGACGGGGGGCGGGCAGAATCACGCCCACGAGCGCGGGCAGCCAAAGGAAGGTGTACCACTCGGGCCACGCGCCGTACGGGCTCCACAGCCACAAGCCACCGGCGGCGGCGAGCGCTGCCCACGCGCCCGCAGCGGGGAGCGACCACGGCACGCGCGCCGGCTCGGCCGGACCGCGGATCAACGCGGCCGCCAGGAGCACGAGCGCCATCGCGGTTACGGCGAGCGCGGCCTGCCACGACAGCCACAGCGCGATGCTCACGCCGCCGGCTGGCGGCGCGATGCCGCGGCCGAAGTATCGCACCAGGTACGGCGCAGCCAGAATGAGCAGGGCAGCGGCCGCGGCGGTCCACCAGCGTCGCGGCAGGCCGCGGCGCCACACCGCACCCGCCGCCAGGAGCAGCAGGATCCCCGTCACCATCAGGGAGCCCGCCGACGCGCCCACCCCCACCCCCACCCATCCCGCAACCGGCCGGTAGAACGTCGCGGGGGAGAAGAGCCCGGGCGCGCCCAGGCTGAGCGCGAGCGGCGCGCGCAGCAACGCCCACGCGCCCACGAGCACGACACCCCAGCGCGCGGCGCCCGGGGATGCGGCGCCGAGCAGGAGCACCAGCGTCACCCCGAGGGCCAGGCCCGCGATCCGGGCGGTGCGGCTGAGCGCGGCGAGCTTGGCATCGCCCTGCGCCGGGGGGATCATCAGGACGGAGAGGAGCGTGTCGCCGTGCTCGCAACCCGCGGGGCAGATGTCGAACGCCAGCGAATCGCGCGGCCCCAGGCCCGGCGCGTAGAAGCGCAGTCCCACGCCGTGGGTGCGAGCGAACGCGGCGCCCACCGAACGGTCCTGGTCGGCAACGGCGGGCGCGGCACCGAGCAGCACCGTGCCCACGGCAGTTCCGATCGGTGTCTGGCGCCGGGCCTCCAGCACCGCGTAGAATGGAGTGATGAGGGCTCTCAGCTCAGCGGTGTCGGGCGCCGGCACGGCACGGTGCCGGCCTGCCCAGGCGAAGGGTTCGCCCTCCGGCCCAAGGATGGCGACCCCTCGCTCGATCCCGACCGGGCCCGCAGCGGTCGCCCGGGCCAGCTCCGCGAACGCCGCCTCGCGCGGCAGGAGCGCTGCGGTGCCGCCTCGTTCGGCGAGGCGGCGCGCCTGGGCCATCGCGCCGGCGAGCGTGGACTGCAAGGCGCGCGACGCCGCCGTCACGCGCGCCTCCCGCAACACCGGCCAGCAGCATTGGATCCGCCGGACGTCGAGCGCGCCCTTCACCAGGACGACCCCGAGCGCGAGGCTCGTCAGAGCGGCAGCCGCGGCGAGCGGGCGGCGGGGAGGACGGGCGGCGAGCGCGACCGCGGCGAGCCCCGCGACGCCCGCGACCCATGCCCAGGCGGCGGCGTTGCCGTGCAGCCATTCCGCGGCGGCGACGGCGGCGAGCCCCCCGGCGATTACTACATGACCCCTCCCCAGTCGCTGCACCTGAAGTTCCTCACTCCCGAAGCCGTGCGCGCCGCCCTCGCGCGCGACTCACGTCTCCTGGTGCCCGTGGGCACCTGCGAACAGCACGGGCCCCACCTCCCCCTCGGTTGCGACACGATCATCGTCGAGCGCCTGGTCGACGACCTCTCCGCCGCCTTCGGCATCGTCCGCGCGCCGGCGGTGGAGTACGGCGTCAACACCGCCACGAACCGTCCGTACCCCGGCAACGCCACCGTGCGCCGCAAGACCCTGCACCGCTGGATGAACGACCTGCTGGGCTCCTGGGAGGACTGCGGCGTAGGCGCCTTCATCATTCTGACGGCCCACGGCCACGACCCTCACCAGGAGGCTCTGTCGACCCTGCGCACGCGGCGCGCCCGCATCTCCTCGGTGGACGTGTTCGCGCTCGACTTCACCGGCTACTTGGACGACGCCGGCGGTCCGACGCACGGCGGCGAGCTCGATACGTCCCTGCTGCTGCACCTCGCGCCCCAGCTGGTCCGCATGGACCTCGCCCAGGACTTCCTGGTCTCCGACCGGCAGCGGGCCCGCTACCGCCGCGGCGCCACCGGCATCCTCCCCGCTCTTTCCCCCGGCTCCCTCGGCCGGCCCACGCTCGCCTCCGCCGAAAAGGGCGCCCGGCTCTACAAGATGATCTATGAGTGCCTCGCCACGCGAGTTCTCGGGGCGGCCGCCGCATGACGCCCTGGCTCCTGGCGCTCACCTTGCTGCAGACGCCGCTCGACGAAGGGACCTTCGTCGTGCGGGAGGACACCGTCGAAGTTGCGCGCGAGTCGTTCCGGCTGAATTACGGCCGGCTCGCCCGCGGCGGCGTCGGCTGGACGCTCGCGACCACGATCCGATATGACCGGACGCGCCCCGTCGTGGTGCTGGCCCCCATCCTCGACGTGACCACGGATACCCTTCCCGCCACGCTCCAGTACGACGTCGCCGACCCCCGCCAGCGGATGCGCATCCTCGGCGAGCTGGGGCGCGGGCGGTTCACGGTCCGCTTCCTGGCGCGCACCACCGAGCGAGCGCGCGAGTTCCCGGCCGGGGGGCGTCCCGTCGTGCTCGACGACTCGGTCTTCGCACTCTACCTGTTCGCCGCCTGGCGCGCCGCCCCTGAGCCCCAACAGCTCACCGCCATCGTGCCCCGCGGGCTGCGCCGTGAGGCGGTCGAGATCCAGGATCAGGGCCTGGCCCCGACGACCGTGAACCGGGACCCGGCCTCGCTGCGGCACATCACCCTCACGGGCGGTCCGAACCTGGTGGTGCACCTCTGGGTCGACGCCGCCGGGCGGCTTATGAAAGTGGAAATCCCCTCACGGCGCCTCAGCGCGGAACGCGCGCCCGGCGGTTGACCCCGTTCTCCCGCCGATTAGGTTCCCGTCAAGTTTCCAGACAGCCACGTTACACGTGTCGCAGGCCGAAACCGAGCACGCGCGCCCCGCGTATGGGCTTCGACCTCACGACCTTAATTCTCCAAGGATGCCCATGAGACACGTGTTGCTCACCGCCGGACTCCTGCTCGGCCCGGCTGTCGCGGGAGCGCAGCAATCCGCTCCGGCGGCCCTGTCGCTCGCGGACGCCATCGCCATCGCGCGGGATCAGAATCCCGCCTACCGCCAGGCCCTGAACAACCGCGGGCCCGCCGCCTGGGGGGTGCGCGGCGCCTACTCCAGCCTGCTGATTCCGAGCGTCACCACGACGGCCGGGATGAGCTATACCGGCCCGGGCTCGCAGACGTTCCTGGCGCAGAGCTTCACGCAGAGCGTCTCGACGGTCTCCTCGTTCTACGATCTCAGCCTCTCATGGCAGCTGTCCGGCACGACGTTGTCGCAGCCGGGGCTCGCCAAGGCACAGCAGCACGCGGTGGACGCCGACATCGCGGGCGCAACGAACGCCCTCGTCACCGGGATCACGCAGCAGTATCTCACGGTGCTGCAGACGCGCGACCAGGCCGAGGTGGCGCGCCGCACCGTCGACCGGAACGACGAGTTTTTGAAGCTCGCGCAGGCGCGCTTTAACGTCGGGCAGGCGACGCTGATCGACGTGCGCCAGGCACAGGTGGCGCGCGGCCAGGCGGAAGTCGCGTTGCTCCGCGCGCAGACCGCGGTCAGCGTGGAGAAGCTGCGCTTGTTCGAGCAGATGGGGGTGACGGCGCCGATCGACGTCCAGACGGTTCAGCTCACCGACACCTTTGCGATCCAGACACCGGCGTGGCAGCTGACGGACCTGCTGACGATGGCCGAGGAGCAGAATCCCGCGCTCAAGGCGCTG
>JBGPOM010000030.1:0-11154 GCA_041488075.1 Gemmatimonadota bacterium | reverse complement strand
GCCTGTCGCTCGCCGTCGGCACGGGCGGCACGGGCCTCGGCCCGTCGCGGACGCTCGGTCCGGGGCGCCAGTTCGTGCCCCGCAACGCCCCCACGCTCCTCAACGCGGGGCTCGGCTTCTTCTACGTGTTCTTGGACGGCCGCATTGCGCGCTTCGGCTCAGGTCCGGGCGGGTTCACGACCCCGGCGGGCACGGCGCTCCCGGCCGCCCTACCCAACATTCTTGCCGCGCAAGCGATGTTCCCGGTGACGAACCGCCGGGAGATGCGCGGTGAGCCGGGAGACGTCGATGTCTTCGGCAACACGAACGAGCTCGCGCAAGTCGGGGACAGCCAGTGGGCGAACATCTGGCAGGCCGTCATGCGGCGCCTGCTGGCGATTCCGGAGTACGTGACGATGTTCAACGCGGCCTTTCCGGGCGCGCCGGCGAGCCAACTCGGCTTCCAGCACGCCGCGACCGCCATCGCCGCCTTTCAGATGCAGGCGTTGACCAAGACCGATTCGCCGTTCGACCGCTATCTCGCCCGCAACGATGCCGCGCTGACAACGGAGGCGAAGCGCGGGGCGTTGCTCTTTTTCGGCAGGGCGCAGTGCTCGAGCTGCCACAACGGCCCGTTCCTCGGGGGGGCCGGCTTCGCGAACACTGGGGTGCCGCAGCTCGGGCCCGGGGTGGGCACGGGAGCGCCGCTCGACCTCGGGCGTGGTGAGGTCTCGAGCGGCGACTTCTACCGGTTCGCCTTCCGCGTCGCCCCGCTGCGCAATGTCGAGCTGACGGCGCCATACTTCCACGACGGCGTCTATCCCACGCTCGAAGCGGCCGTGCGTCATTACAACGACGTGCCGGCGGAATTGCGGGGGTTCGACGTGACGCAGATCGCCCCGGCCGTGAGGGACCAGTATCACGGCGACGCGGCCACGCTCACCGCCGTCCTTGCCACCCTGGACTTCCGGCTGCGCGCACCGCTGCACCTGACCGATACGGAGATCGGCGAGCTGGTGGCGTTCCTGAAGTCGCTGACGGACCCGGCGGCGCGGGACCTCGGGGCCCTCACGCCCGCGCGGGTGCCGAGCGGGCTGCCCGTGCAGTAGTGAGCTGCGGAAGGGCCAGCTCTTGCGAGCTGGCCCTTCCCACGTCATCCTCAGAACGCGCCGCCGCCGCCTCCGCCCCCACCGCCCCCCGAAGACCCCCCGCCGCCGAAGCCCGAGCCGCCCGAGCTCCGCGGCGACGACGTCAGCGCCCCACCGGCGGCGCTCGACAGGTGCGCGAGGCTGCCGGAAAAGCTGCTCACGTTGAAATGGGTCATGTTCGATCCGACGTACCACGTGGGCGGCTGCGTGTAGATGCCCTCGAATGCCTTCGCCCACTTTCGCTCCACGCCGAACGCCATGGCGAAGGGGAGATAGCGGTCGAACAGCTCCGGATGCCCGATAATGATGCGCTTCAGGTGCTCGGACTCGACGCGCCGCAGGAACTCCTCGAAGCCCAGGACCTGCTCCAGCGCGCGGGTCCCGGCCTCGGTGCGGGCCGGCATGATGAGCCCGAACCAGAGCAGGATCCCTGCGACGAGGACACCCGCCGCGATGAACGGCACCGGCGTCATGAGGAGCGAAGCGGCCATGACGCCGCCGCCGATGGCGATCAGGCCGCCGAGCAACACCCCCGCGACCATCCACCGCGTGCGCACCTTGTCGGGGCGGGCGTGATAGAAGCCGTTGGAGAGCAGCCGATCGAAGATGCTGTCCCGGATGTGCGGCAGCTCGGTGTAGAACTCGTCCTTCAGGTCGGAGAACTCCACCAGGGCCGGCCGGCCGCCGAAGATGCCGTCGAACATCCGCTGCTCATGGGGCGCGAGCGGCGCGGCGCCCGTCGGTGGGTCGAGCCGGCGCAGCGAGTACGCTCGTCCGCTGATGAGCCCGAACAGCATGTTCTCTTCCCGCTCCTCGATCCGCAGATACCCGCGCACCGCCAGGTCCACGAGCGTCGCCGTGATGTCGCGCAGGTCCGCGGCGTTGTCGAGCAACGTGCCCGCTTCGGCCGGCGTCACCCCCGGGGGTGGATCGTACTGCACCGCGACCGGCTGCCGCCGCGGGTCCCGGCCCCGGCGCAGCCAGATGGCGAACGCGAGCAGAAAGACCGGGATGGGAATGGCGAGCGGCCAGTTGCTGGCCAGCATCCCCACGGCCCGATCAGCGACGCTTGGCTCGGCCACCACGCCTTTGTTCCAGCCAACCACGGCGGTGAGTCCCTCATGGAAGGCGAGCGCGCGCGGCATCACCACCCGGACCGTCGTCCCGCTGGTCTCGACGCTTGCCTCGCGCGCCGTGGCGCCGTACACCCCGTTTAACGCGATCGCCCGGATGGCCTCCGCACCGGGGGGCAGCTCGATCTGCGCCGCGGCCGCCTCAATCGGCACGTCCCACTCGTCGCCGGTCACGTTCCAGTACAGCTCGTCGTGGTCCTCGAAGAACCGCAGCCCGTTCGTGGCCCGGTAGCGGAGCACCACCGTCCGCGTCGCGTCCGCGGCGCCCGGGACCCATACCTTGAACCTGATGTAGTGCCGCTCGCGGCTCGCTTCGACGCGCAGCGGCCGGCCCTCGCCGTCCGTGGCGCGTTGCAGGCTGAGCCCCAGGGTCCAGTTGAGGCCCTGCGGCGTGCGGTACGTCACCGGGATGGTGCGGTAGATGCCGTTCCACGCGCCGCTGAATCGCGCCACGATCGTCTCGGTCACCTGGATGGCGCCATCGCGTTCGACCTGGATCGTGGCGTCGAAGCGCTGAATGGCGTACGAGCGTTGCGCCGCGGCGGGCGTGGCCCAGGCGGCGAGGAGAACGAAGAGTGCGATGCGGCTCTTCACGCGCGCCCTCCTGTATCGACCTGTGGCACCGCCCGCTCGGCGGCGTCGTCCAAGCCGAAGAACTCGCGGGATCGGAACCCCAAGGGACTAGCCAACAGATTCGCGGGGAACTGCGCGATCGCCGTGTCGAAGTCCCGCACGACGGCATTGTAGTAGCGGCGCGCGTTCTGCAGGTGATCCTCGACGTCGATCAAGGTGCGCTGCAGCGCGGCGAAGCTCGCGGCCGCCTTGAGGTCCGGGTAGGCCTCGGCGACGGCAAAGATCCGCCCCAGCGACGCCGCGAGCGGGTCTTCCTCACGGAACCGCACGCCGGGGCTCCCGGCCGTCGCCTGGAGCGCCCGGCCGCGCGCCGCGACGAGCGCTTCCAGTGTGCCGCGCTCGTAGCCGGCGTGGCCCTGCACGACGGCGACGACCTGGGGAATGAGATCGTGCCGCCGCTTGAGCTGGACATCGATGTCGGCCCACGCGTTGTCGCCCAGCTGGCGGAGACGCGTGAGGCGGTTGAACGTCACGATCGCCCAGAGCAGGACGCCGGCGCCAACGATGAGCAGCACGTTCATGCGGCCAATATAGGGTCAGGCTCCTACGACGTCGCGGTCGATCACCACGCGCCGGAGCTCCCCGGCGAGGCGCCGCCGCACCCGCCACAGCAGTACCGCGGCCACGAGCGCCAGACCCACCGTGAGCCCCCACCACAGTCCCCGGGGGCCGGCGCCCGCGCCGAACCCGAGCGCCGCGCTCACCGGCAGACCCACGAGCCAGAAGCCGAGCACGTTGACCACCATCGGCGTGCGGGTATCGGCCACGCCGCGGAGGATGCCGATCGAGACGACTTGAATGCCATCGAACACCTGAAACACGCCGGCGATCGGGATGAGGCTCGCGGCGAGGGCGGCGACGCCGGCGTCCGTCGTGTAGACGCCAGCGAGGAACCGCGGACTCGTGAGCATCACGAACGCGCTCGCCGCCATGAAGCCCACGCCGCACACCAGCCCGGCCGCCGCCGCCCGCCGCGCTTGGGCGGCGTCGCCGCGTCCCACCGCATGCCCCACCAGCACCGACGCGGCCGACGACACGCCCAGCGGCACCATGAACGTCAGCGACGCCAGGTTCAGCGCCACCTGGTGCCCCGCGAGCTGCGCCGTCCCCATCCATCCCATCATGATGCCCACGACGGCGAACACGCCATACTCGAGCTCGTATTGGATGCCGATCGGCGCGCCGAGCGCCACCATGCGCCGCAGCGGCTCCCAGGCCAGGGCGTCGCGTCGCGGCGGCAGGAGCTGCGGCCGGAGCGTGCGCCACGCGACCGCGACGAGCAGCAGGAGCATCAGCCAGCGACTCACGGCGGTGGCCCAGGCGGTGCCCACGGCCCCCAGGGCGGGGAAGCCGAGCTTCCCGAAGATCCAGAGATAACTGAGACCGATGTTGGCGAGGTTGGCAACGACCATCGTGCCGACGATCGGCGCGAGGCGCTTCATCGCCTGAAGGCTCTGTCGCAGCGCGCTGAAGGCATAGAACGGGACGATGCCGGCGACGGAGATGCGCGCATAGGCGGCGGCGACGTCGGCGACCTCCGCCGGCTGGTGCAGCAGCCCGAGCACCGGCCGGGCAGGAAGGAGCAGCGCCATCGCCACCACGCTCAGGCCCAATGCCAGGACCAGGCCGCGCTGCACGCCGCGCGCGACGGCCACGGCGTCGCCGGCGCCCACCGCCTGCGCCACGACCGGGTCGAGCGCCATCAGCGCGCCCATCCCGAAGATCGCGGCGCCGAAGAAGTAGAGATTGCCGAGGGCGACGGCGGCGATGGCCTGGGCCGAGACGTGCCCCACCATGACGGTGTCCGCCACGCCCATCAGCATCTGGCCCAGCTGTACGACGACAATCGGCAGCGCCAGATGAACCATGGCGCCCAGCTCGGCGCGGAAGGTCCCGCGTATTCGGGGCATCGGGGAAATTACGAGTCAAACCGGCTGCACGGCAACGACTTCCGGGGTCGGGCCCCTTCCTGACTTTCCCCGGACGTCGCGCCCAGAGTTGGTCAGCAACCTTTGAGGTCCGATGCGCGTCAGAGTAGTGTCCCCACACCGAGCCGCCGCTATGTCGAGAACGATCGTCCTTCTCGTAGTGCTCGGCTCGGTCGCCGGGTCCCCCCTCCTCATCGCCCAAAACGTCCATCCCACTCCGCCGCCCCTGGTGCGGGCCGTCGCCCTCGAGGGGGAGATCCGGCTCGACGGCCGGCTCGACGAGCCGGTCTGGCGGACGGCGCCCGCCGCCACCGACTTCCGGCAGAATCAGCCGCACGAGGGCCAGGCGGCCACGCAAAGGACCGAAGTGCGCTTCGTCTACGACGGCGCGGCCATCTACGTGGGTGCGCGGATGTTCGACGACCACGGGGCGGCCGGCGTCCAGACCCGGCTCGTGCGCCGGGATGGCCAAGCGAACGCGGATTACCTCGAAGTCATTTTCGATACCTATCACGATCACATCGGTCGGCTGTTCTTCCAGGTGAACCCGTCGGGGGTGCGGAACGACGCCAACGGTCTGGGCGGCGGCGGGGACGAATCGTGGGACCCGGTATGGGAGGTCAAGACGACGATCGACTCGCTCGGCTGGACCGCGGAGATGCGCATCCCGTTCGCGCAGCTGCGCTATCCTGCCACCCACGACCTGCAGACGTGGGGCCTCCAGATCTGGCGCCAGGAAAACCGGCTCAACGAGCTGTCGCAGTGGGCGTTCTGGGGGCTGACCGAAACGGGCGGTCCGCCCCGCTTCGGGCACCTCGAGGGACTTGTCATCCGGCGCGCGCCCGGGCGCGCCGAGATCCTGCCGTACGTGGTGGGGCGCTCTGCCAACGCCCCGGGCGACGCGGCCGACCCGTTCTACGATCCCCATGCGTTGGACGGCCGGGTGGGCGCTGACGCGCAAGTGCTGCTCACGTCGAACTTGACGCTCAACGCCACGGTCAATCCCGACTTCGGTCAGGTCGAAGTGGACCCGGCGGTGGTGAACTTGGGCGTATTCGAAACCTTCTTGGACGAACGCCGGCCCTTCTTCGTCGAGGGCGCGGGCTATTTCGGGTTGGGCGGGCAGCAATGCTTCTTCTGCTCGAACGTCTCGAGCCTCTCCATGCTCAGCACGAGGCGGATCGGGCGGCAACCGCAGGGTGGGTGGGCGCTGGGTCCCGCGGGTGCCGCCTTTGCCCACGTCCCCGATAACACGGCGATCCTCGGCGCCGCGAAACTCACGGGGCGGACGCCCTCGGGCTGGTCGATTGGCACGCTCGACGCCGTCACGCGTCGTGAGCAGGCCACGATCCAGCGCCCCGACAGCTCGCGCGGGAAGGTGACGGTAGAGCCGTTCTCGAACTACTTCGTGGGTCGGGTGGCCAAGGACCTGCGCGGCGGCGCGACGGTGCTCCGCGTGATGGCGACGTCGGTCTACCGCAGCCTGGACGACCCGTTCCTTCGGGACAGCCTGAGCCGGCACGCCGAGGCGATCGGCTTCGGGACCGACATGTGGTTCCGCAAGCGGGAACTCCATCTGATGGCGCAGGCGGTGGGCACCCAGGTCACCGGCGACCCGTCGGCGATCCTGCGGTTACAGCGCTCCAGCGCGCGCTTCTTCCAGCGACCGGACCGGAAAAACGGCTCCAACGGGCTCCTCTCCGATGCCTACGATCCCACCCTGACGTCGCTGCGGGGGTTCGGCGCGTACGCGCGGTTCGCACGCGAGTCGGGCAAGCTGCTGTGGGAAGTCTCCACCAATCTCCGCACGCCGGGATTCGACAATAACGACATCACGTTCTTCTCCCGGGCCGACTACTGGTACATGGGCGGCAATCTCCTCCCACAGTGGACCAAGCCGACCAAGTGGTATCGCCAGCTCTTGTTCATCGCGGGCGCGCAGCAGCAGTACAACTTCGACGGCGACCTGACGGACCGGCAGGTGCAGCTGTTCGGCTACATGGAACCGCTCAACTATTGGAACATCAACACGTTCTGGATCCACCGGCCGGACGTCTTTGACGATCGGTTGACGCGGGGCGGGCCGGTGGTGCGCCGGGCGGGCCTCGACGCCTGGAACGCCGACGTCTCGACGGACTCCCGCAAGAACGTCGTGTTCGAGGTGTCCGCACAGGTGGTGCGTACCCGGGACGGGTACTGGAGCCGCAACGCCGACCTCTCGGTCCAGTTCCGGCCGGCGTCGAACGTGTCGCTCTCCCTCGGTCCGTCTATCAGCCACGACGAAAGCGGCACCCAGTTCGTCGATACGAGCCCCGACTCGACGGCGAACGCGTTCTACGGCAGACGTTATGTGTTCGCCGATCTCGTGCAGAATTCGGTCGGCATGAACACGCGCTTCAACGTGACGTTTTCGCCGAACCTGACGTTCGAGCTGTTCGTGCAGCCGCTCATTGTGAGCGCCGACTTCTCGCGCTTCAAGGAATTCGCGGCTCCGCGCGGGCTGCGGAAGTTGGTGTACGGCGTGGATGTGGGGACCGTCACGCCCGTGGCCGCCGGCGACTCGATCGACCCCGACGGCGCGGGGCCGGCGAACGGCTTCGTCATCTCGCCGCTCGATTTCACGTTCCGCTCGCTGCGCGGCAACGCCGTGCTGCGTTGGGAGTACCGGCCGGGCTCGACTCTTTATCTCGTCTGGACCCGCAGCGGCGAGTCGTCGCTCGGACGGGGCTCGATCGACTTCGGGAGCGATGCGGGGGCGCTGTTCCGCGGGCCGTCCGAAAACATCTTCCTGATCAAGGTCAACTACTGGCTCGGGCTGTGAATCAATGTCCCCGCGACGCTCGCTGCGGCGGAATCGGCAACGTCACCGTAAAGGTCGTGCCCTGACCGAGGGCCGACTGGACCTCCACTTGGCCCTTGAACATCTCCTGCGTGATCTCCCGCACCACCGTCAGTCCCGTTCCCGATCCTGAGCCGAACACTTGCGTGGTGAAGCCCGGCTCGAAGATGCGGTCGCGATGCTCCGCGGCGATGCCGACGCCCGTGTCTTGGACCGTCAGGCGCAGCGTTTCGCCCGCCTGGGCAAAGGCGACCACCACCGGAGTCTTCCCGGCCTGTGAGGCCGCGACGGCGTTCCGGATGAGATTCGTGAGGACCTGGTAGAGCGCGTTCGGATCGCCCTGAAGAAAGAGGCCGGTCGCGGCGATGACCCCCTCGAGCGCGATGCCCTGTTTGCGGGCCAGCGGCCGCTCGAGCGCCACACACGATCGCACGACCTGCGCCGCGTCGAATCGCTCCCAGCGCGCCAGTCCTCCCCGCGCGCGATCCTGGACCGAACGCAGGAACGCGATCGCCTGCTCCATGCCCTCGGCCACGCCGGCGAGCTCCCCGAGCAACCCGTCCCGGAACGCGGGGTCGAGGGACGCCGTCTCCCGCACCCGCTGGAAGCACCAATCGAGGCCGGCCAGCGCTGCGGTCAGGGGGTTGGCCACTTCGTGCGCGATCACGCTCGGCTGCCGTACCAGCTCCGCCAGCGCGTCCGAGTCCGGCAGCCGGGGCCGGACGGCGCCCGGCATCTGGTCCACCAGCCCCAGGCAGAGGCCGGCGAGCTCGAGGGTGATCCGCTCGCGGCTGCGCCGCTCCACGCCGCTGGGCGGCGGGGCGGGCGGCTGATTGCGCACCGGCGCGATGCACCAGTGGCCGGCATCATCCAACCGGCACCCCACCCAGCGGCTCCCCTGAATGATCGGCGCGCTCCAGCGCTGCAGCGCGCCGCTCAAGTCGAGCGCGGTCGCGTCCTCCGGCGGGCTCGGCACGCTCGCCAGGACGGGCACGACCGCCGCGCGCGCCGACACCTCCCAGAGGGCGACGACGCGTCCCTGTAACGCAACGCTCGCCTGGCGCAGAATCTCGCGCCGGCGCTCCATGGGCGGATCGCCCGGGCTCGCTGCGTCGTGCATCAGAGATGTCACAGGAGGGCGCCGCCTAGGGGCTCGCGCGACGCTCCAAGAGCTGAAGCGCGGCTTCAAGCCGATGCAACGCCGCCGCGAGATCGGCGCGCTGCTCGCCCGAGAGGTCGCCGATCCGATCCAGATGGTTCAGCAGTTGTAGCGCGTTGCGCAGGTGCTCGGCGGGAGACTCGGTGCTCCGAGGGCGACCGGCCCGGTTGCGACGGTCCAGCGTGCTGCGCCGTTCGGCGCCGCGCCGCAGGTCCACCGTGCGCCGGCGATCGATGGCGACCGGCGCCAGGACCGTGCGGCGTGGCACGGCCCGGCGATCGACGCCGCCGCGACGGTCGGCAAGCAGGCGACTGCGTGGAAGCACGACCCAATCTCGCACTAGCGGTGCATCGCCGCTACCCGCACCGCGGTCGCATAAATGAAATCGCCGAGCGGCGAGTCATCGTCGTTGGCGGCGTTCGCCGCGACGTGAAGGACGACGCCGCCGCTCACGGCGGGCGCCGTCCAGTGGAACCGCCACGAGGCCGCTCCACCCGACACCGCCGTTCCCGGCAGCGTGTGCTCGATGTACATGACGTCCGTCGCGCTGTCACGCACGACGGCCGTCCGATCGTCGCTCGGCGCGAGGACGCCCGCCCGCGCTCCCCCCGGTACCATGCCGACTCCCTGGTAGCGGGCGGCCAGCTGGAAGCCCGCGCGCAGCATCCCGGCGCGCCGCAGGACGACTTCCAGATCGTAGGTCCGGCCCGGCTCGTAGGTCGCCGGCGCGCCGCGGATCGACAGCTCGCCCCCCGGCTCGTTGAGGCCGGCGTCCGAGTGGCAGGTGCGACAGGTCGGCTCGCCGAAGCCGCCGGTGTGCCCGGGCGGCGGGCCGTCCTTGTAGCGCGGCACCGCGGCAACTGACGCGCCCAGAACGGCGAGCGCGCCGAGCCAGAGACCGGCGGACAAGCTAGGGAACGGGTGTCGCGGGAGGGTTCGGCAACTGGGCCCGGCCGATCGTGTTGGCGTCGCTTCCGAACCAGATAACGCGCGCGTGGGGGTCGAACACCATGTTACGGATCGTGCCGCCACCGCTCGGGACATCGGCACCGGGGAGGAACCGATGCGCGCCCGCGTCGAACCCCACCAACCGGTTCGGCTGGGAGCCCGTCTCCACGACCCAGATCCGATCCTGATCGTCCACCGTGACCGCGTAGGGCCGCGACTGTGGCCCACCCGGCAGGGGCCATTCCTCGACCTGCTTCGTCCGCGGGTCGAACCGGCCCAGCAGGCCGCCGGCGTAGTCGCCGTACCAGACGGCGCCGTCGGAGGTGATCGCCATGCGGCGCGGCCGCGCCTCGGCGCGGGGGAGGGGATACTCGGTGAGCGCGAAGGTCTCCGGGTCCACCGTCGCGATCTTGTTGGTGCCGAACAGCACGATCCACGGCCGGCCGGCGCGGTCGAGCGCGATGCCGTAGGGCCGGGCGCGCGGCGTCGGCACCGCTACGAGGCGCATTCGCCCCGTCGCCACGGTGAGCTTGCCGATGAAATTGCCGCCTTGCACGGTGAACCAGATGTCACCGTGGCGGTCCCAGACCATCGTATGCGGATCCCGGGCGGCCGAATCGGACATCGGGATCCGCGTGATGCTGCCGTCCTTGGGGTCGAGCCGGCCGATGTGCGACGACGCGTTGCCCGAGTACCACACGATCCCGGTGCTGTCCAAGATGAGGTTGTGCGGTCCCGTCCCGGGGGCGAGGTCGAACTTCTTGAACTCGCCGGTGGCGGGATCGAGCACACCGACGTAATGGCCTACTTGCCCCACGAACCACACCCGCCCCTGACGGTCGAGGTAGGGATCGCGCGGGCGCGTGCGGGCCCAGGGGACATTCCACTCCTGAATGGTCGGGGCGGACTGCTGCGCCCCCGCCGGCGCGGCGAGCGCGGCGAGCGCGGCCAGCGCGAAGAGATGGGGGCGCCGACCGATCATTGGGCCTTCCGCTTGGCGAGCCATGCGTCGAGCGTCCGGCTGCCGCCGCCCGACGCCCAGATGAAGAGCCAGATGAAGCAGTACAGCGCCGGCAGCTCGCCGTGGTTGACCCACGGCAAGGGGCTGCCGCTCCTCGATGTGTGCATCCAGAGGTACGCGACGGCCATTTCGCCGGCCACGACGAACGCGACGTAGCGCGTGTACAGGCCGAGGGCGATCGCGAGGCCGCCGAAGAACTCGAGGATGCCCGCCAGGCCCATCGGCCAGAATTCCGTGAACGCCCCCTGGGCGCCGAACCAGCCGAACAGCTTCATGCCGCCGTGGGTCATGAACAGGAAGCCGGCGACGATGCGGAGCGCGTTGAGCGTCAGGTCGTAGTACTTCTCACCGAACTTGCCGGACATC
>JBGPOM010000029.1:0-11187 GCA_041488075.1 Gemmatimonadota bacterium | reverse complement strand
GATCGTGGCGAGCAGCTGCCCGCTCTTGACGTCGTCGCCGGTCTGGACGTGCATCTCCATGATCTCGCCCGAGGCCTTGGACTTCACGTCGACGGTGAGGATGGGCTCGATGGCCCCCGACGCCACCGCCGAAACCACGACGGTGCGGCGCTCCACGGGGACGGCTTCGTACATCGGCGCCGAATCCGCCTTCTTGCAGGCGGCCACGCCGAGGAGGAGCATGGCGGTTGCCCGGATGTATGTGTTCACGGCTACCCTTCCGTCCTCTCATCGCGCTCGATCTTACCGTCGAGCAGGTGAATCTGGCGGCGCGCGTGCGCCGCGATGTCGTGTTCGTGCGTGACCAGCACGATCGTCTGGCCCGCGGTGTGGAGCTCCTCGAAGAGCCCCATGATCTCGTTGCCGGTCGCCGAGTCGAGGTTCCCCGTCGGCTCGTCGGCGAGCAGGATGCTCGGCTCGTTGACCAGGGCTCGCGCGATCGCCACGCGCTGCCGCTGGCCCCCCGACAGCTCGTTCGGCCGGTGGTCCATTCTGTCCCCCAGTCCCACCTGCTCGAGCGCGCGGGCGGCGCGCTGGCGCCGCTCCTTGGCGCCGAGCCCCGCGTAGATGAGCGGCAGCTCGACGTTGTGGAGCGAGTCGGCGCGGGGCAGCAGGTTGAACGTCTGGAAGACGAACCCGATCTCCTTGTTGCGGATCCGGGCCAGCTGATCGTCCGACAGATCGCTCACCTTCTGGCCGTTGAGCCAGTACTCCCCGGCGGTCGGCGTGTCGAGGCACCCGATCAGGTTCATCAGGGTGGACTTCCCCGACCCCGAGGGGCCCATCACCGCCACGAACTCGTTCTTCTGGATCTGGATGTCCACGCCGCGCAGGGCGTGCACGACCTCGCTGCCCATGACGTACTCGCGGGCGAGCTTGTACGTCAGGATGACGATGTCCGGCAGGGGCGTGTCGCCCGTGTGGAAGGGCATCGCCTGGGTCGCGGTCACAGCTCGCGTCCCACCAGGGCTTCGAGCGTGGCGCGGCTCACCAGATAGTTGAATCGCGACTGTACCTGATTCACCAGGGCCTGAGTCAGGCTCGCCTGCGACGTCAGCAGGTCCAGAATCGTGGCGGCGCCCACGCGGTAGCGCTCTTGCTGTACGCGCATGTCCTCCGTTGCCGCCGCGACGTTCGCCCGCGAGATATCGAGCTGCGCGGACGCGGTTTGGAGCGCGGCGATGGCCTGCGTCAGGGTGGCGTTCACGAGTCGGCGCGTGTCCGCCGCGACCGCCTCGGCGTTGTCGCGCTGGACGCCGGCGCTCGTCACCTGCTGTTCCCGCGTGAAGCCGTTGAACAGCGTCAGGTTGACCGAGAACCGCACGGCCCAGTTGTCGGCGTAACCTGTCGTGCTGGTCCAGGGCGCCACGCCGCCCGAGGAGCCCTTCGACAGCGACGTGCTGAACGTGGGCCAGTACGCCGCCCGGCTCACCCAGACCTGTGCCCGCGCCGCCCGCGCCAACGCTTCCGTCTGCCGCACCTGAGGCGCCGTGTTCAAGGCGGACGCGCGCAACCCTGCCGTGTCGGGCGCGGGTGGGAGCGTGCTGTCGGGCGCGGCGCGTACCGCCTGGTCGATGCCGATCTGCCGGCCGAGTGACGCCTGCGCGAACGCAAGATTCGCCTGAGCCTGCAGCAGGGCGATCTGGGCGTTCCCGAGCTCCACGACCGAGCGCAGCGAGTCCGAGCGCGTGGCGGAGCCGGCGTGCAGCTTCTCAATCGAGATCTGGAGCTGCTGCCGGGTGCGGGCGACCTGGGCATCGGCCACGCGCACGAGCTCTTCGGTGGCGATCGCGTTGTAGAACCCCTGCTTCGTCTGCAGCACCACCTGGTAGCGCTGGTTGATGAGCCCGGCGTCGGCGGCGTCCTGCGACGCATCGGCCGCGCGCCGCGACGCGATGCGCCGGAACCCGGTGAAGAGGTCGAGGTTGGCCGAGAGCGTGCCGGAGAAACTCGTCCGCGCCGGCGCCGGCACGATCTGGTTGCCGACGATCTGGCTGCCGCCCGACCGCGACGACGAGCCGCTCAGGTTGACGGTGGGCAGGAACGACCCGCTGTTGGCGAGCATCTGCGCGTTGGCGCTGCGCACGCCTCCCTGCGCCTGCACCATCGCCGGCTGGACCAGCAGCGCGCGTTGGATCGCATCCGACAGCGTCACCTCCACCTGCTGCGCCGCGGCCGGCGCGGCCACGAGCAGCATCAACACGCCCGTCACCCAGCGCATCAGTTCCGCCCTCCTTCTGGCCTGGCTTTCGTGGAATCCCCCCTCCGACGATGCTCGGACTCCTCCACGAGTCGCTGATGGCGGGCCCGTTGGTCGGGGGTGAGCTGGGCGTCGATCTCGGCGCGCACGCGGGTCTTGATCGAGTCGAACCGGGGCCGCACCCCCGCCCACAGCGTCTCGGTCTCGGCGCGGTGCCGTGCGAAGATTGCCCGGACTGAGTCCGACTGCGCGGGGGTGAGCTTCAGCTCCCGGCCCAGGTACGCCACCATGGCGTCTGGCCCGCGGTTTCCCCCCCCCCCTCCCCCCCGGCCGTGGCGGCCGCCGGTGCCCTCACGGAGGACCCAACCGGCGGCGCCGCCGGCGATGAACACCGCGACGAGCAGCGCCGCGGCGGCGAGCTTGGATCTATTCAACATGGGTCTCTCTTCCATTTATCGTTGCTCCACCATCGAGGCGAACACGACGCTCGCGTCGGGTGGATCGGTTGCGTTGATGAAGGCGACGGGCGTGAGCGCCGCGTCCAGGGTGGCAGGAGACTCCGGTGCCTGCAGGGCGCGGCCCAGCAGGAATCCGGCGAGGACGGCGGCGGCCGCGGCGGCGGCGATACCGCGGCGCGACCAGGCGGCGAGCACCTGCCACGTCGGGACCGTCGCGGCCGCCAGCGCGCCGTCGTAGCGCGCCATGACGCGCGCGACGAACGCCGCCTGGTCGTCCCGTGGAGGATCGAGGGCGCTTCGCAGTGCGGCCCCGAGCTCCGGATCGGGCCGGTGATCGAACATCCGCTCGTCAGTCACGCGTTACGCTCCCTTCCAATCGGCCAGCAGTGCGCGCAGACGGCGCCGCGCGTGAAACACCTCGGACCGCACCGTGCCTTCCGGGATCCCGAGCATCTCGGCGATCTCCGCGTGCGAGTACCCTTCGACGTCGAACAGCACGACCGCCGTACGGCGGCGCGCCGGCAGCTCGGCGAGCGCCGCACGCAGGTGGTCCCCCAGCTCGCTCCGCACCGCCTCCGTGTCGGGCCGCAGGCCCCCGCCCACGAGCCCCGGATCGAGCGGCTCGGTCCGCCGCACCTTGCGGCGGCGCCGGCGGTCGGTCGCGGCGTTGGCGACAATCCGCATCAGCCAGGGACCGAACGGCCGCCGCGCGTCGTACTGGTCCAGCTTCACCAGGGCCGACAGGAATCCGTCCTGCGCCGCGTCGTCGGCTTCGTCGGAGTCGCCTAGCACCGCGCGGGCGACCCGGCGGGCCTGGGGGGCGTAGCGCTCGACGAGCACACCGAACGCCGCCCGCTCGCCGGCCTGGGTTCGCGCGATGAGATCGGCCTCGCCTGCCATACGCGCGGCCCCCTGGGGAGGTTGGGAGCCGGAATCAGGCGGCATCGGCCTGCTGGCGCCGCCGCCGCCGCGCCAGGGCGTAGCCGGCGAGCGAGAGGGACGTCGCGAAGGCTGCGGCCGCCAGGGCCAAACTCATGACGGTAGGGAAGAGGATCAGCGCCGCGCCGCCGAGCGCCAATACGATCGCCGCGGCGCCGGCCAACATGCGCCGCGCGCCGCCCGCGACCTGCACGAGCGCGACCACGGCGGCGGCCTGCAGCTCGCGCCGCGAGCGCTTGTGCGCGGGAACGGTGGCGGGAATGGCCGCCGGAGCACCCACGAGCCGGGCCGGCAGCGGGAGCATGCGGCGCCGCGTCTGGATCACGATCTCCCGAGCCTGCGCCACGTCGTGGCGAAACTGCGCCGCGAGCGTTTCGGAGAACGCGCCGCCGTCGACCATGATGTCGAGCTCGTAGTTGCCGAGCAGGCTCGAGACGTTGAGGTTGCTCGAGCCGACGCGCGCCCACTCGCGGTCGGCGACCAGCGTCTTGGCGTGCAGCATCGGGCCGGGCCATTCGAAGATGCGCGCGCCGGAATGCAACAGCTCGCGGTAGCCGATCCGGCTGAACGTCCGCACGATCGGCACGTCGCTCGTGCCCGGCAGGAGAAACCGGACATCCACGCCGCTGCGCGCGGCGTCCACGAGCGCGGCGTACAGCGGCGGCGGCGCGACCAGGTAGGCATCGGTGATCCACAGCCGTTCGGTCACGGCGGCGGCGAGCAGCTGCACCGCGCGATAGGTCCGCGACAGGCCGGGCGAGCCCTCGACGACGCGCACCGCCGAGGGGCCGCACGGCTCGGGCCCGGGATCGAACTCGCCGACCGGGATGGTGCCACCGGCCCGGGCCCACATCCGGGCGAACGAGGCGTCGAGCGCGGGCACGGCCGGGCCGCACACCGACACCATGGTGTCGCGCCAGGGGAGCCGGCCGCGCGCCGGGTCGCCGGCCCACTCGTCGCCGATGCACAGGCCGCCCAGGATGGCCTCGCGTCCGTCGGCGACGACGAGCTTGCGGTGGTCGCGGCTGAACGCGTCGAGGAATCCCGTCGTCCAGATCGGGCCGAATCCGCGCACTTCGGCGCCGGCACGCTCCAGCGCGCGCCAAAACCCGCCCCCCGTGCTGCGGGAGCCGAAGGCATCGTACAGAATCCGCACCCGGACCCCCGCGCGCGCGCGCTCCGCCAGCGCGTCCGCGAAGCGGCGGCCGGTACGGTCGTCGCGGATGATGTAGTTCTCGAAATGGATGGTGCGGCGCGCGGCCCGAATCAGATCGAGCATCGCGTCCAGCGCCGCGAGGCTGCCGGGGAGATGGCGGAGCGCGTTGCCGGGGATCGGGCGCGCGCCGGTGGCGCGATCGAGGGCGCGCGCGAGGCGCTCGCTCACCCCTCCCCCCGGAGACCCAATGCGGCCTCCACGGGGCGCAGCGCCTGAATGCAAAACGCGATGTGCTCGTCGAGCGGCACGCCGAGCTCCTCGGCGCCCTGGCGCACTTCGTCGCGGTTCACGCCCCGGGCGAACGCCTTGTCCTTGAGCTTCTTCTTGACCGACGAGACCTCGAGGTCGGCGAAGCTCTTCGACGGCCGCACCAGCGCGCACGCCACGAGAAAGCCGCACAGCTCGTCCACGGCGAACAGCGCCTTCGCCATTGGCGTGTCCCGCGGCACGCCGGAGTAGCTGGCGTGCCCGAGGATCGCGCGGCACAACGGCTCGGCAACGCCCCGCGCGCGCAACTGCCCGACGCCCCACGCGGGATGCCCCTCGGTGGGGGAGTGCTCCTGGTTCGGGAACTTCTCGTAATCGAAGTCGTGCAGCAGGCCGACGATCCCCCAGGACTCCGCGTCCTCGCCCAGCTTTGCCGCGTAGCCTCTCATCGCCGCCTCGACCGCCAGCATGTGCTGGCGGAGGGAGGGGGACTGCGTGTGTTCCTGCATCAGTTGCAACGCTTCGTCACGCGTCATGCTCACCCCGGGGCATGGCCCCGGGGTTCGCCCGCCCGGAGCCGAGTTCGATGTCCACGTTCCAACGTTCGGCCCACAACGCCAGCATGAGCAGCGGCCACAGCTTGCGCGCATGATTGGCCTTGCCCGACCGGTGCTCGGCCAGGAGCGGCGTGTCGAGCAGGCGGTCGGCGAGCGGCGCGATGCCGGTGTTGAGCCAGCGCGCGACCGGCACCGACAGGCCCCGCTTCCGGCGGTCGATAACCGCGTCGGGCACGAGGCCGCGCGCCGCTTCCTTTAATATCGCCTTGGTGGTGAAGCCCCGCACCTTGAGCGCCGACGGGGCGGGGAGGACGAGCTCCATCACCTCGCGGTCCAAGAACGGCGCCCGCGCCTCGACCGACGCCAGCATCGTCGCACGGTCCACCTTGACGAGTAGATCGTCGGGCAGATAGGTGACGAAGTCGAGCCACAGGACGCGGTTCAGCGGGTCGTCGTGCGGGAAGCCGTGCAGCTTGCAGGCGAGCTCCGGCACTACCCTCTCCCCTCCCGCGGGCCCGAGTGCGCCGAACCAGGCGAGATGACGCTCGAGCCAGGGCCGCTCCGCCGCGGCCACGAACTGCTTGAGCAGGAACTCGAGCGTGACTTTCCCCGTCGATGCCGGCCACCGCTCTACCGTCCACCGCAGGGCCTGGCGCAGGGGGCCGGGGAGGCGCAGCCAGGCGGCGGCCGCGCGGTGCCCCAGGTAGGTCGGGTAGCCGCCGAACAGCTCGTCGGCGCCTTCGCCCGACAGCGCGACCTTCACGTCGGCGCGGGCGGCTTCGGCCAGCAGGTAGGTCGGGAGGATTGCGGGGTCGCCCAGGGGTTCCGCCATGGAGTGCGCCACGACCTCGAGGGCGCGGCTCAGCGCTTCGTCGTCGGCGGTGACGACGTGATGGACGGTCCGGATGTCGTGCGTCACCGCTTCGGCGTAGCCGCTCTCGTCGTAGCCGGGCTCGACGAACCGGGCGGCATAGGTGTGGATCCGCTCGCCGGGCAGGGCGCGCGCCGCCGCCGCGACGAGCAGCGACGAATCCAGACCCCCGCTCGTAAAGATGCCGAGCGGCACGTCGGACATGAGCTCGCGCTCCACGGCGCCGAGCAGCGTGGCCCGCAGCTGTGCGGCGTCGACCAGGCGCGACGGCGCGGCCGCGGCCGCGGCGGGGCTCCAGTAGGCCCGCTGCTCCACGCGCGCCGCGTCGGCCACGAGCAGGTGGCCGGGGGCCAGCTTGTGAATCCCGTCGAACATCGTGTGCGGGCCCGGGACGTAACCGAGCGCGCGATACAGCTCGAGCGCCGTCGCATTCACACGGCGTGGCTGATCGGGAAAGACAAGGAGCGCCTGGATCTCCGAGGCGAATCGCAGCTCGCCGTCCACGTGAGTCCAGAACAGCGGCTTTTCTCCGGCGCGGTCGCGCGCCAGGAGCAGGCGGCCCAGCCGGTCGTCCCAGACGGCGAGGCCGAACATCCCGTCGAGCCGCGCGACGGCGTCCGGACCGTGGCGCTCGTAGAAGGGGACGATCGTCTCGATGTCACCGCGCGAGCGGAATGGGTAGCCCCACGCCGCCGCCTCGCGGCGCAGCGCGGGCGCGTTATAGATCTCGCCGTTGCAAACCATCCAGATTGCGCCGTCGGGACTCTGGAACGGCTGGTCGCCGGTGGTGAGGTCCATGATGGCGAGCCGGCGGGCTCCGAGGCGGGCCCGCGCGTGGCCCACGATCCGTTCGCCGTCGGGTCCCCGGTGGCGCAGCGAGTCGGCCATGCGGGGGAGGCAGTCGGGGTGCCGCAGGGCGGCGCCTTCCCCCAACGCTATCGCGCCGAAGATGCCGCACATGGTCCGTAGGCCGCGTACCGGCCCTGCACCGCGAGCAGCGGGAGCGCACGGTCCAGCGCCCCTCGCGTGGCGGCGTCGCCCGTCCGCGTGATGAACACGGTCGGTTGGGGGCATTGCGCCAACACGTCGCGCCAGTAGTCGCCGGGTTTCAAGGGCGAGCCGGGCAGCGCGCGGAAGCGATCCACGTAGTCGGCGATGAAGTTGCTGGTCAGCTCGCGCCCGGTCGCGGTCGCCACATCGACCGTCTCGCGCAGATAGAACGGCAGCGACGGCGGATACGCGGAGACACCGAGCACGCGGATCCCGGGCGCTTGGGTGTTTCGGATCACCTGCGCGAGGGTTGCCGCCGAGCGGTCGTCGCCGATCGCGGTGAGCAACGGCCCGGACACGAGGGGAATCGTCATGACGACGAGCGCGTAGCCGGTAGCGCCGAGCATGGGGCGGGTCGCGCCCCGCCGGGCGGCGATCCACACCAGGGCAGCCGACCCGAAGAGCACGAGCCCCAGGGCGAGGGCGGTCGGCGGGATCGCGGCGCGTTGGGCGGGGGTGAGCGCGATCGGCGCGGGGAGCCAGACGGTGAGGGACACGAGGGCGAGGCCGAGGCCCGCGGCGAGCGCGGCGTAGCCGCGCCCCGCTACACCCATTCCCTCGCGGGCGAGCACGCGTGCCGCGGCGAGGGCGAAGGCGGGCATCAGGGGCAGCACGTACTGCGGCAGCTTCGACTGGTTCAGGGTGAAGAAGGCGAGCGGTCCCAGCACCCAGCACGCCAGGAAGATCGCCTCGCCGGCGTTCGGGTTGTCACGCCGCGCGAGCCACGCCCAGCGCCAGTGCTTCACGCGCGCCAGCGCCGGCACGATCCACGGGAACGCCGCGACGGGCACGATGGGCAGGTAGTACCACAGGGGCGCCGTGCGGTGGAACTTGGGCGTCGTGACCCGCTCGAGCGTCTCGCGCACGAACACGTAGTGCGGGAACTCCGGGATCCGGGCCGAGACGGCGATGAACCAGGGCAACGCGACAAGCGCGAACGCCGCGAGGCCCAGCCACGGGAACAGGCGGCGCAGCGGCCGGCCGGTCAGCAGGGCGTGCGGCACGACGGTCGCGAGCGGGATGAGGATGGCCACCGGGCCCTTGGTCAGGGCGCCGAGTCCGATCGCGGCCCACGCGAGGACCGGCCGTTCGTCCCAGAAGGCGAGGAGGGCGGCGGTGGTGCAGAAGGCGAGCGTGCTGTCGAAAATGGTGGCGCGGGCGTACGCCATGACCAGCGGCGTCGTGGCGAGGGCGAGGCCCGCGAGCCATCCGGCGTGCGGGCCCCACCGCCGCCGCGCCCACACGACGACGACCGCAATCGTCGCCAGCGTGAACAGATAGGCCGGCAGCCGCGCCGCCGTCTCGGTGGGGCCGATGACCTCCATGACGAGGGCAGCGGCCGCGAAGTACACGACTGGCTTGTCGAGGTAAGGGAGGCCGTCGAGGTGCGGCAGCAGATAGTCGTTCGACGCCGCCATCTCGCGCGCGACCTCGGCGTTGCGGCCCTCGTCGGGGTCGAGCAACGGATAGCCGCTCAGATTGACGGCGAGCGCGAGCGCCGCCGCCAGAACGAGGAGCGGCAGCCTGCCGTAGGCGCTAGCCGTCGTGGGGTGGGGATCCAAGCGGCTGCTGCGGCAACTGGGAGACGGTGATGGGCACCGTGGCCTTGCGCTCACCGTCCACGGTGATGTCGAAGCGGTACTGGCCCGCGTGTGGAAACGGGACGTCGAAGACCAGGACCGCCGCGGCCTCGATTTCGGTGACGCCCGCGGGCGGCTCGGCGAAGGTCACCGTGCCCGAGCCGCCCAACAGCTCCGTGTCCGCGTCGTCCACGAGACGGATCTGCACCCCGTGCTCGCCGATCTCGGTGCGCTTGCCTTTGAGACGGAGCACGAGGTGCAGCCGCGGGTGCATCGCCGGGAACTGCTGCACCCAGATGTGCTGGAAGATGCCGAGGACCGACATCTTCCCCGACTGATCGACCAGCGCGTAATCGGCGACGACGGCGAAGTCGAGGTGCACTACCGCTTCGCGAACGGGATCCACACTCGCGTGCAGTCCCATGCCAACGTCAGCAGGCCGCCGGCGTCCTTCGGCTCGAGAGTGATCGTGAACTGCTCCACGACCTCCACGCACGACTGTCCCTCGAGGTCCACCCGCACGAGGTCCTGCGCGGGATCGTACTCCGTGCCCCATTGGCCGGTCTGTTTGTTGACGATCAGCGTCCACCCCGTTTGGGTCGGCAGGGTCCACAACGTGTACGTGCCCGCCGGGATCGTCCGCCCGCCCATCACGAGGTCGGCGGAGGTGTGGAACTGCGTCGCGGCATTCGCGCCGGTGCGCCACACCTGCCCCCACGGCACGAGGTCACCGAAGATCACACGCCCGCGCTTCATCGGCCGGCCGTAGTCCACCCACACCTCCGTGCCGCCCAGCGTAACCCGGGCGGTGTCGCGGACCGACAGCTGGCCCAGCGGACGGTGCGCGAACGCGGCCGTCGCCGCCGCCATCGGGACCGACGGCACGCGCTCCACATCCACCTGGACGGTGCTGCCTCTGCCCGTGAGCCACACCAGCCGCCCCTGACGATCCAGGCGGAAGGTGAAGGGCCCGAGCCCCGCTAACTGCCCCTGCGTGAAATTGAGCACGAGCGTATCGCCGCCGCGCTTCCGGACGTACCCGCCGCTCGTGGAGTTGGCGCCGGTGAGGGCCGTGATGGCGCTGCTGTCGCGCCCGGTGGCGCGTGCCTGAAGGCCGATCTGCTCCACGAGCCCGTAGATGTGCAGGAAGTACGGGACCGTACCTCTCGGTACGGCGACGCGTGTCGTGACGATGCTGTCGCCGCGAGGCGACGTGACGATCGCGCTGTCCCCCCCCCCCACGAATTCCACCGTCCCCCTGGATTCGGCGGGTCCGGGACCACCGCTGATGTTATGCGTGATCAGCTCGAGGCGGCGAATCGAGCCGTCGGGATTCAGGTCCGCCGTGTAGATGCGATGGACACTGCGGGGCGCGCGGATCACATACTCCCCGCGCAGCTGGGTGGCTGTACGCCGGTACTGCTCGAGCGACAACGTATCAGAGCCGAGGCGGACCACAAAGGCACCGCTGTCCTGCGCCGTGAGGATGCTGGCCGCGACAATCAACGCGAACATGGCGCTACCCCCTTCAGGAGACGCGAATGGTCTTGACTTCGTCGTTGGACTTGATGGCATTCACTACGTCCATCCCCTTCGTCACCTGTCCGAACACGGTGTGCACTCCGTCCAGGTGGCGTTGGGGCGAGTGGCAGATGAAGAACTGGCTGCCGCCGGTGTCCTTGCCGGCGTGCGCCATGGCGAGCGTCCCAGCGACGTGCTTGTGGGTGTTCTTCTGGGTCTCGCACTTGATCGTATACCCGGGGCCGCCCGTGCCGACGGGTCCCTTGCCGGTCTTTGAGTACGGGTCTCCGCCCTGGATCATGAAGTTCGGGATGACGCGATGGAACTTGGTTCCATCGTAGAACCTGGCGTTCGCGAGCTTTTCGAAATTGGCCACCGTGCCCGGGACCTCATCGGCGAACAACTCGACCTCGATCGTCCCCTTCACGGTCTCGAGTACGGCCTTCTTGTTCGGCATCTACGTCCCCGCGTTGAGGTTGTCGTTTACCTGCTGCACGGTCTTCATCCCGACGATCGCGCAGGCGATCTCGGTGCGGTCGAGCACGAACT
>JBGPOM010000028.1:0-11246 GCA_041488075.1 Gemmatimonadota bacterium | reverse complement strand
GGTGAAGAGCGTCCACCCGTACAGGTAGCCGAACAGCGGCGAGATCCCTTCCCGCAGATAGACGTACTGTCCGCCCGCGTTCGGGAACATGGCGGCGAGCTCGCCGTAGGTGAGCGCGCCCATCAACGTGACGACGCCGGACACCGCCCAGACGAGGAGCAGCAGGCCGGGCGTCTGCACCTGGCGGAGGATGTCGGCGGACACGATGAAGATGCCGGAGCCGATCATGGACCCCACGACCAGGGCCGTGGCGTCGAGCCGGGAGATGGCCCGGACGAACTCGGTGCGCAGCGGTTGGGGAGTGGTCATGGGGCGAATAACCTAGTGGCCCTTTCCACCGGCCGCTATCTTTGTGCCGCACCCTTCCAGGGGACAGCGTGCGCCTGCTGCCGCGTAACGAGGAGTTCTTCGACCTCTTCACCGAGGTTGCGACCCGCAACAAGGAAGCCGCGCACTACCTGCGCGAGCTGTTCGAGGCGGCACCCGACCGCCGTACGCCGCACGTCGAGGCGCTCAAGCGGCTCGAGCACGAAGCGGACCAGGTGACCCACGAGGTGGTGAGCCGCCTCGATCGGACCTTCATCACGCCGCTCGATCGCGAAGACATCTACCAGCTCGCCTCCGATCTCGACGACGTGATGGACGCGATGGACGGCTGCGCCCGCCGCGCCCAGATCTTCCGGCTCGGTCCCTCCCCCCAGGGAGTGCGCACGCTGGTGGAGGTGATCCAGCGGATGGTGGCGGTGCTGGCCGAGGCTGTGGGACGGCTCAAGAAGGGCGACGACGTGATGCGCTTCTGCATCGAGGCGAAGCAGCTCGAGGAGGAGGGCGACGCCATCTACCACGACGCGCTGGGCCAGCTGTTCGAGAAGGAGCGTGACGCGATCGAGATCATCAAGTGGAAGGAGATCTACGACAACCTGGAGCGCACGCTCGATGAGGCCGAGGACGTCGCCAACGTCGTCGAGTCCATAACGATCAAGCACGCCTGATGGCCGGGTCCGTCTGGTTCGTCCTGGCGATCCTCGTCGTCGCTCTCGTCTTCGATTTCATCAACGGGTTCCACGACGCGGCGAACTCGATCGCCACCGTCGTATCGACGCGGGTGCTGACACCCTTCGCCGCGGTCATCTGGGCGGCGTTCTGGAACTTCGTCGCCGCCTTCGTGTTCGGTACCGCCATCGCGAAGACGGTCGGCGGCGGCATGATCGATTTGGCCGTCGTCGACCCGACGGTGATCCTGGGAGGGCTGCTCGGGGCGATCGTCTGGGATCTGCTCACCTGGTGGTGGGGGCTCCCCACCTCGTCGTCCCACGCGCTCGTGGGCGGTTATGCCGGCGCCGCCGTCGCCAAGGCGGGGTTTGCCGCGCTGATCGCCCATGGCTGGATCAAGACGCTGGTGTTCATCGTGGTGGCGCCGCTCATGGGCATGACCCTGGCCCTCCTCCTCACCGTCGCGTTGTCGTGGCTGCTCAGGCGCTCGTTGCCGCGGCGCGTCGACAAGGCGTTCCGGCTGCTGCAGCTCGTCTCCGCGGCCGCGTATTCGCTGGGGCACGGCACCAACGATGCCCAGAAGACGATGGGCATCATCGTGGCACTGCTCGTGTCGAGCCAGGCGCTGTTCGTCACCTTCCCGATCCAGGCGTTCCACCTCACGACGGCGGACCGCATCCCCGTGTGGGTGATCCTGTCGGCGCACGCGGCCATCGGGCTCGGGACGATGGCGGGCGGCTGGCGCATCGTGAAAACGATGGGCCAGCGGATCACCAAGCTGAAGCCGTTCGGCGGCTTCTGCGCCGAGACGAGCGGAGCGATCACGCTTTTCGTGTCGTCGCACTTCGGCATTCCCGTCAGCACGACCCACACGATCACGGGGGCGATCACCGGGGTCGGGGCGGCGCAGCGATTCTCGGCGGTGCGGTGGGGCGTGGCGGGGCAGATCGTGTGGGCGTGGATCCTGACGATTCCGGCGGCGGCGGGAATCGCCGGACTGAGCTACATCCTGCTGCGGGCGATCGGCGTTTAGCGCTGCAGCTTGGCCAGGTCGATCATCTTGACGCCCGCCGCGTATTCCGTCACCGGGGCGTGCGAGAGGGTGGCGAGCTTCTCCATGTTGTCGCTCACGCGACGCGCCATGGCGATGATGTTCTCGAGCGACTTGACGTCCTCCGGGTGCGTGAGCCGCCCGTCGTGCTCCAGCAGCTGCCCCTCGGCCATGATCGCCGCCAGCGCGTTGTTCACCTCGTGCCGGATCGCGATCGTCACCTGCCCGACCACGGCCACCCGCTCCCCTTGGATGGCGCGGTCGTAGAAGAGATGGAGCTGCTCCGATAGCCACCCCACCGAGATCGCGATGGCGCCGTACGCCACGTAGATCGGCACCGTGATGCGCCAGTCTTCGGGTTCGAGGCGCCAGGCGACGAGGAACTGGATCGCGGTGAACAGAATCGTCCCCATCACGAGGCCCGACACAGCGCCGTGCATCCCGTAGTGCAGCGACAGCACGAATGCGGGCACGAGGGTGAGCAGCCAGATCAGGTCGCGGTAGGGCACGTCCGCCGCGGGGACGACTTGAAGCACGATGCTGGGCGCGAGGTAGGCGACGGCGCAGTAGAGCCACCAACGCCGGGGCAGCGGCGGCCGATGCGTCATGGGCGTGAACCCGAGGAGATCGAGCAAATGCTGCCGCAGACGATTGTGCATCAATCGAGCTTCAGCGTGAGCAGGCGCAGCTCGGTCATTTCCTCGATCGCGTAGCGCACCCCCTCGCGCCCCAGCCCCGATGCCTTGGCGCCGCCGTAGGGCAGGCGGTCCACCCGGAAGCCGGGGATGTCGTTCCCGTTCACCCCGCCCACGTCGAGCTCGGCGTGGAGCCGGAACATCGTTTGCAGGTTGGTCGTGAACACCCCCGCCTGCAGCCCGTAGGGCGAGGCGTTGGCTGCGGCGATCGCTTCGTCCAGCGTCCGGTAGGGCGTGACCGTCACGAGGGGCGCGAACACCTCTTCGCAGTTCACCTTCATCTCGGGGCGGGTGTGCAGCAGCACCGTGGGCTCGAGGAACTGACCGGTGCGCTTGCCGCCCAGCGCCAGCTCCGCGCCGCCCTTCACCGCCTCGCCGATCCAGCGCTCTACGCGCTCGGCGGCGTCGAGCGAAATCATCGGCCCCACGTCGGTCTTCTCGTCGAGCACGTCACCGACCTTGAGCTGGCGGACTTTGGGCAGGAAGCGATCGAGGAAGGCCGCGTAGACCTGCTCGTGCACGTAAATGCGCTGGGTCGAGATGCACGACTGGCCGGCGTAGGTGAAGCCGCCGCTGGCGCAGCGCGTCGCGGCCCATTCCAGATCGGCGTCGGGTTCGACGATGACGACGGCGTTGCCGCCCAGCTCGAGGGCGACGCGCTTGGTGCCCGCCTTGGCGCGGATCGCCCACCCGGCCTTGGCGCTGCCCGTGAACGTGATCAGCCGCACCCGCGGGTCCTCGATCAAGATCTGCGCGACCTCGAGGTGGCAGGGGACGACGTTGATCCCGCCCGCGGGGTACCCCGACGCCTTCACGAGCTCGACGAGCCGCAGGGTGGTGAGGGGGTCCTGCGGCGGGGGCTTCAGGGTAAGGGTCGCGCCGCACGCCATCGCCGGCGCGATTTTGTGGGCGGCGAGCAGCACGGGGAAGTTGAACGGCGTGATTGCGGCGATCGGGGACAGCGGGAACCGCCGCGTGAGCGCGATGCGCCCCGCGCCCGCGGGCACCGCGTCGGCAGGCAAGAGCTCGCCGGAGATGCGCGTCGCTTCCTCGGCGGCGTCGCGGAACACGAACACCGCCCGGTCGATCTCGAGCCGCGCCTGGGCGATCGGCTTCCCCGCCTCGAGGGCGAGGGTGCGTGCCAACTCGATGCGCTCCGCGGCGAGGCCGTCGGCCACCTTGCGGAGCGCGGCGGCGCGCGCGTAGGCGGGAAGCGCCCGGCAGGCGCCGGCCGCGGCGACGTTCGCGTCGAGCGCGGCGCGCACCTCCTCCGGCCCGGCGAGGGACACGACGCCGACTTCGCTGCCGTCGTGCGGCGCGCGGATCATTGCAGCCTCGTGTTCCTTGATCATAGTTCCAGAGCCTCGACGACGGCCGCGGCGATGGCGGCGTCCTGAACTCCGACGCCCGTCAGGTCCGCCACCGTAATCTCGTCGGGGTCCTGCCGTCCCGCGAGGCGCCCGGCCGCGAGGTCGCCGAGCTCCCCGTAGACTTTTTCAGAGGTGAGCACGCCCGCCGCAATCGCGTGGTGCAGATTGCCGTAGCGCGCCGTCTGCGCGATGCGGTCCGCGATCACCTTGTCCGCCTTCGCGAGCAGTGCCGGCTCCAACTCTACCTTTTCAGGGCTGCCGGTACCGGCGGAGGTGATGTGGGTGCCCTTCCCGACCCACGCCGCCTTGATCAACGGGGTCGTGCTCGCGGTGGTGGTCACGACGATCCGGTGGCGTCGCACCGCGGGCTCGAGCGCGTCCGCCACGTGTGTCGCGACCATGCCGCCCAGCTCGTGCGCCAGGGCCGCGGCGCGCTCCCGCGTGCGATTCCAGATCGTGAGTTTCTCGATCGGCCGCTCGGCGAAGATCGCCCGGGCGGCGAGCCGCGCCACGGCCCCGGCGCCGACGAGCAGCGCCTCACGGGCGTCCTTGGGCGCGAGATACTTGAGGGTGAGTGCGATCGCCGCGGCGGTGCGCAGGTCGGTGAGATAGCCGTGCTCGGCGAGCAGGAAGGCCGGCGCGCCGGTTTCCGCATCGAGCAGCAGGAACAGGCCGTCTCCCGAGGGGAGCCCGCGCGCGCGGTTCCGGTAGAACCCCGTCGCCACCTTGAGGACGATGTGGCGCGCGCCCTTCAGGTGCGCGCCCTTCACGTGCACCTCGGCCGCCAGATCGGGCAGCTCCACGACCATCGGATCGGGGAGCGTCGCTTCGCCCAGCGCTAGGCCCCGGAAGGCCCGCTCCACCGCCGCCACGGCGACCGCCATCGGGATCTTGTCCCGGAACGCCTCGAGCGGGACGACCCGCATCTAGTCGGTGAACAGCCGGCGCAGGGCGCGCTCCGTCTCGGCGAGCGCTTCCTGGAGGTGCTGCAGCTCGTCCCCGAACCCGAAGCGGAGGAAGGAAGGCATCCCGAAGTGGTCGCCGGGGACGAGCAGCACGCTGTGCTGGGCGCGGACCTTCTCGACGATCTCGGCCGCCGGGATCGCCTGGCGGTAGCGGGCCCAGCAAATCGCGCCGGCCTGCGGCGGCTGCCAGGTGAAGGTGTCGCCGAAGCCTTTCAGCCACGCTTCCATCACGGGGTAGTTGGCGTTCAGGATGCGGCGCGTGCGCTCGATCAGCTTGTCGCGCACGTGGGGATCGAGCGCCACCGCCGCCAGGTGATCGCTGGCGCCCGAGGGGCCGATCGTCGTGTAGTCGTGGCGCGCCCAGGTCTCCTGCGTGAACGCCGGCGGGGCGACGATCCACCCGATGCGCAGGCCCGGGAGCCCGTACGCCTTGGACAGCCCGTTCACCACGATGACTTTCTCGTACGCGCCCCAGAACGATGGGGTCGTGTGGCCGTCCCGCTCGGCGCCCTGGTACACCTCGTCGGCGAGCAGCCAGGCGCCGACTTCGGCGGTGCGCTCGAGGATCACCTTGCGCGATGCGTCGGAGAGAACGTGGCCGGTCGGGTTATGGGGGTTCGTGACCACGACGAGCTTCGTTCCGGGCGCGATCGCGGTGCGGATCTCCTCGGCGTAGGGCTCCCAGCCTTCTTTCTCGTGCAGCTGGAACGGCCGGACCTCTGCGCCGAAGTTCTGGGCGAGCCCCCAGGTCTGCTGGTAGTTGGGCTGCATGATGGCGACCTTGTCGCCGGGCTCGATCAGGCGCCAGCAGGTGACGAAGTTCGCTTCCGAGCTGCCGGTGGTGACGAGCACTTGATCGGGCGAAACGCCGCGGTACAGGGCGGCGATCCGTTCGCGCAGCAGGTCGGTGCCGTTCGACTGGCTGTAGCCGAGCCGCACTTCGAGGAGCGGCATGGCGGGTGCGCCGGCGAGGCCGAGCAGCTCCTGGATGGAGAGGGGGTGGACGCCCGATTCGGAGAGATTGAACCGGACGCGGTTTTCCCAGGTGCTCTGCCAGCGCTCGAGCTCGAAGGGGATGAATTTGGGGGAGGGCGTGGGGGTCATGGGTCGTAAAGCTGTGCTAGTTGCTCCGGTTTCTCCAGCCAGAAGTCGGGCGCGAGATCCTCGAGGTGTGAGCGATCGAACGGCCCCCACAGGACGGCGGCGGTCTTGACGCCGGCGGCGCGGCCGCATTCCAGGTCGTGGCGCGAGTCGCCGACGAACACCGCGCCCTCCGCGGCCGCGTCGAGCAGCTCGAGGGCTTTGAGGACGGGCTCGGGGTGGGGCTTGGGGTGAGTGACGTCGCCCGCCCCGACGACGATCTCGAAGGCCTGGTCGAGCCGTGCGAGCTTGAGGCCGCGCATCGCCCCGTCCTTGAGCTTGCTCGTCACGAGGCCGAGGCGCATGCCGCGGGCCTGGAGCTTCAGGACCTCAGTCACGACGCCGTCATAGGGTCTTACGAGGGCATCGTGGTGCGTGAGGTTGTAGGCGCGGTAGGTGGCGACCATCGCGGCGATTTCGGCTTCGTCGTCGGTCCAGTCGCGGAATTGGACCCAGAGGGGGGTGCCGAGGCCTTTCATCCAGACGGCGTCGGGGGGGAGCGGTGCATTGGCGCGGTGCACCTGCATCGTGTGACGGTACGACCGGAGGATCAGGTCGATCGAGTCGATGAGGGTGCCGTCGAGGTCGAAGAGGAAGGTGGAGAGGGGCACCGGACCCGCCCCTACCTCGACGTGAACAGTTTCCGGTCGATCTTGGTCGAGTCCCCGATCACCGCGAACGTGAAGTTCCGAAGGTACCGCTGGGCCACCTGCTGGATCTCCTCCGGCCGGACTGCGCGGAGGCGGTTGATGAGGGTCTCCGCGCGGTCCCACCCGCCGCCCAGCAGCTCGTAGTGGCCCAGGCGATCGGCCTGGCTCATGTTGGCTTCCTGACCCATGAAGTACTGCGTGAGATACGTGTTGATGCTCGAGCCGAGTCGCGACGGGGAGATCGGCTCCTCCTGGAGGCGTTGCACCTCGGCGAGCATCACCTTCAGCGTGGTGTCCGGCTCCACGGCCGTCACGTAGAGCAGCCCGCTGTTGGCGCGATCGCTCTGGAGGCCCGCGAACACCGCATAGCTGAGATTGCGCTTGGTCCGGACCTCTTCGAACAGGCGATCCGACAGGATCTCCATCGCGGCGCGGAGCGCGGGGTAGTCGGCGTCGGTCAAGCCCACCGCGGGGAACTCTCCGACGACGTAGTTGGTGGGCAGGTCGCGCTGCACTACGGTGACCGACGGCACTCGCGCCGGGAGCGCGGGGGCCACGGCGGCGGTACCGCCCCGCGCCGGCAATGCGCCGAATGCCGCTGCAACCTTCGTCTGGAGATCGGCGCGCGACACGTTCCCCACCACCACGAGCAACAGGTTCTCCTTGGTCATGCGCCGCGCGTGCCAGCGGGCCAGGTCCGTCGGCGTGAGGGCCGTGATGGAGGCCTCGACACCCGCCGGGTCCACGGCGTAGGGGTGACCGGCGAACAGCGCGCTGTCGGCGATCCAGCGCAGGTAGGTATCCGCGTCGTCGCGGCGCTGGCGCAGGCCGTTGAGGATTTGGTCGCGGACAATGCCGATCTCGCCTTCGGGGAACGTGGGATGCAGCGCTGCCTGCGTAAACAGGTCCCACGTCTCGTCCCAATGCTCCTGCACGCCGCGGGCGGAGAAGACGGTGTAGTCCCGGTCAGCTTCGGCGCCGAACTCGACGCCGCTGGCGGTGGCGCGGGCGGCGAAGTCGTCCTTCGCGTACTTGGCCGTGCCCTGTGGGGCCATCGCGCCGATGAACCGTTCGATCCCGGCCGTGGCGGGAGTCAGGTTGGCGCTGCCACCCCGGAGGTACAGCCGGATCGCGATCACCTCGTTGGCGGTGATCGGCTTGAGGATGACCGGGATCCCGGCAACGGTGAACTTGGCCACCGCGGGTTGTTGCGCCGCCAGCGGGGAGGCGGCGAGGAGTCCCAGGAATGCCAAGGTCCGGTTCATGGCACGACTCCCGGCGGCAGCAGCGCCTCGGGCGTGAGGGTCAGCGCCGCGCGCACCTCCGGGCTGATCAAAACGCCCACAACGCTCGGCTTGCCCACCAGATAGCGCCGCGCGTAGTCGGCGAGGGCGCTCCGGGTGACCGCCTGCATGTTGCGGCGGTACCCGAGGTAGTAATCGAGGTTGGCGACCGCCCACCAGAAGCCGACAGTGTGGGCGAAGCCGCTCGATTCCTCCCGCTCGTACGCGCCTTGGACGGCGATCTGGTTACGCGCCGCGGCGAGCTGGGCGTCGGTGAAGTACGCCGAGTCCGTGAACTGCCGGATCTCCTCGAACACGGCGCGTTCGAGGGCGAGGAGCTTGTCGGGCGTCGTCTGCGCGAACACGCTGATCGGGCCCACGTGGTTGAGGGTGTAGTAGTTGAGGTCCACCTGGAAGGCGAGTCCGCTATCCACCAGGCGCTTGGACCAGCGGCTCGTCGGGTTGCGAAGCATGGTGGAAAACACGTCCGCGGCGTAGGTGGCGCCCGGGTCCTGCCCCACGCTCGGCCCGTTCCACTGGATGAGCAGCGTGACGCTGTTCACCGGCTTCTCGACGATCACCGACTGCGAGCGCGTGAGTGGGGGCGGATCCGGCGCGGGCTGCGGGAACGGATCGGCACCGCGCGGCCAGTCGGCGAAGATGCTGTCCGCCAGCACGAATCCGCGCGCCGGGGTGACGTCGCCCGACAGAATCAGCGCCGTGTTGTTGGGGACGTAGTAGCGCTGCTGGATGGTCCGCATCTTCTCCTGCGTGGCCGTGGAGATGATGGCCCGGTCCCCGATCACGTTCTTGCGGGAGTAGTAGGCGGGGGTGTACAGGGTGCGGCCCACCTCGCGGAACAAGAGGAAGAACGGGCTGGCTTCGTTGCGGTCGAACTCGCCCAGCACCACCGGCCGCTCGCGCTCCAGCTCCTCCTGCAGAAACAACGGGAACCGGATCGCGTCCTCCATGAACTGCATCGCCGGTATGAGGCTGTCCACGCCTACGGTGAAGAAGTAGTTGACCCGCTCCTCGGACGTCGACCCGTTCCAGACCAGGCCCAGCTCGTTGCTGCGCTCGAGATAGAGCTCCTGGCTGGGGATCGCCCGGTTGGCCTTGAAGTACATGTGCTCGTAGAGGTGCGACAGGCCGTCGTACTCGGGCGTCTCGGTGAACGCCCCGTTCCGGACGTTCAACTCCACGGTCACGATGGGCACCGCGTGGTTCTCGATGACGACGACCTCGAGACCGTTCGGGAGGGTGCGGGTGGTGATGGGCAACTGCTGGGCGGCGAGCGAGGCGGTCCACAGCGCGAGCGCTAACCCCGTGAGGATCGAGCGGCGGGTGTCCATGGATGAACGTTGTCCGCCCGCGCGCGCGGCGTCAACTTGGACCTCGGGTTCGTCAGGCGGAGCGTCCGTGCACTACGAGCGCCGCCACGAGCTCCACTTCGGCACCCGGATCCATGCCCTGCACCGCCGGGAGCCGCGCGTGCCACGAGAGGAGATCCGGCACCGCCAGCGGCTCGCGGCGGGCGAGGATGTCTTCGAGCAGCAACTCCTCGCCGGCCGTCATTCCCGACGCGAGGCGGGAGACGAGCCCGTCGAGCGCCGTGAGCCGTGGCGCGTCGCCGCGACGGGCAGCGCGGCGGGCCGCCGAGAGCACCCACGGGATCAAGCGGCGGGCGAACCGATCGCGATCGCTGGCGCGCCAGCGGGCGTCCTGTACGGCGGCGAGCCGCGTCCGCACGAGCGCAGCGGCGACTTCCACGGCACGCCGTAGCGCAGTCGGGCCCCGGTCCGCTGGTTCCGCCGTACAACCATGCACCAGCAGGCGGGTCGCGGTCGTGGGATCGGCCCGAGCGACTTCTCCCTCCACGACGATCGCCTCGACGAGCCCTCCGATGCGTACGACCAGCACCGTGGCGGCGTCGTCACCCCCCCCCTGAACCGCGGCCCAGGCGCCGACCGGCGCCGAGGCTCCGAGGGGGGCACGCCGGGCCAGCTCGCCCAGTCGGTCGCACCAGTCGAACGCAGGGGACTCCTCCACCGCTCCCCGCGCCGTTTCCACCTGCGCGGCGCCCGCCGCCAGTTGCGCGCGGACCTTGGCGGCAAGGCGCTCCTCGAGGGCGAGCGCCGCGGCGAGCGGCTCGGGCGGCAGGAAGGTCACGGTGGCAATGCCCGCATGCGGCGAACCGAGCCGGTCGATGCGACCCACCCGCTGGGCAAGCCGGGCCGGGCTCCAGGGCATGTCGTAATGCACGACGCGCTCGGCGTCCTGGAGGTTCAATCCCTCGCTCAGGAGGTCGGTGGCGATGAGCAGGTCGGTCTCCAGGGCACGCGCGGGCGGTGGCGCGCCCTGTGCCGCCGGGGCAAAAGCGCGCAGCACGTCGTGCCGCGTCGCTTCCCCCGTCGCGAACCGGCCCGCCGGACCGAACACCGCGGCCGCACGGCGCCGGCCGAGGCGCTGCAGCAGATGCCGCGCCGTCGCCCGCGCATCGGTGAACACGATCGTCTTGCCGGGCCGCGCGTCGAGCAGGCGCTCGAGCGCGGCGAGTTTGGGATCCCGCGCGTCAGCGGCGAGGGCGCGCAGTCGCGCCAATTCGCGCCGGTCGCCCGCGTCCGGCGAGGCCGCCCCGCGCTCGAGCAGCAGCGGGAAGAGCACGAGCTGGATGTCGAGCGCCTCGGCGCGTGGAAAGCAGCGATTGAACTCGGGCGTCGAGAGCGCGCGCCCCTCCGCCGCCGCGTGATCGGAGAGATCCAAGTACGCCTCGTGACGGGCGAGACTTGCCCGGAACGCCGGAAGGCTCGACGCCAGGCGCCGCAGCAGGAGGAGCCGCAGGAGGGGCGCCGCCGGCCCGCCCGTCTTGAGCCGCCGTACGCCGTCCACCAGCGCCGCGACCACGCTCTCCGGCGCGGGTCCGACCCGCACCGGTTCTGCGTCGCGGCGCCGCGGAAACGACAGGGCGACGGGGCCCCCGGTGTACCCCTTCTGCACGCGGGTGCGGCTCCGCGCGACGACGAAGCGAGCTGCCACTCCCGCGACGAGTGATGCGTTGACTGCGCCCCGCGCAGCGAGGCAGAGCGACGGCACGCCGAG
>JBGPOM010000027.1:0-11429 GCA_041488075.1 Gemmatimonadota bacterium | reverse complement strand
CATGAACCTGCTGGGGAGCGGCATCTGGGGCGTGGGCTTCTCCGTCGTGCAGGCCCGGCAGAAGAAACTGCTCAAGCGCTTCATGGCGACGCCGATGCGGCGCAGCCACTACCTGCTCGGGTTCATCCTGTCGCGCCTCGTCTTTCTCTTCGCCGAAGTGATCGCGCTGGTCGGGTTCGGCCGCCTGATGTTCGGCGTCGGCGTGCGGGGGTCCGTTCTGGCCCTCGCGGGGATCGCGATTCTCGGGGCCCTCTCGTTCGCCGGCCTGGGCCTGCTCGTCGCCAGCCGCGCCCGCACGATCGAAGGCGTCTCGGGACTCATGAACCTGGTAATGCTGCCGATGTGGATCCTCTCGGGGACCTTCTTCTCCTATGCCCGCTTCCCGGACGCGATGATCCCGTTCGTGAAGGCGTTGCCGCTCACCGCGCTGAACGACGCGTTGCGCGCCGTGATGATCGACGGCACCGCCCTGACCGGCCTCGCTGCCCCGATCGCGATCGTGGCCGCGTGGGGTGCCGTGAGCTTCGCGGTCGCCCTCAAGATCTTCCGCTGGCGCTAGCCGTCGGCCTGGAGGAAGGCCCAGAGCCGCTGCAGAAATCCCCCCGTCGCCCCTTCCAACCCCGTGCGGAACGCCGCCGCGGTGGGGAAGCGCTCCGCGGGCTCGCTCCGCACCGCACGCCGCAGCACCTCTTCCAGTTCGCGCGACACGTCGGCGCGCTCGGCCGCCAGCGCGGGGAGGTCGTTGGTGGTCTGGCGGGCGAGGATCTGCTCCGGCGTGATGCCGGTGAAGGGTGCGCGGCCCAGCAGGGCGAAGTAGGCAACGGCGCCGAGCGAGTAGAGGTCGGCCCGCTGGTCGACCCGCTCGCCGAGCAGCTGCTCGGGCGCGGCGAACTGCGGGGTGCCGCTCCGCGACGTCGCGCCGCCGAAGCGTCCCTCGCCGCGGAGCGCCAGCGCGAGCCCGAAATCGGTAATGCGCAGCCGGCCGTCGGGCTCGATCAGCATGTTCTCGGGCTTCAGATCGCGGTGCACCAGTCCCAGCCCGTGCGCGTGCTCGAGCGCCGAGAGCGCCTGCGTGAGGAGTCGCCCGGTCTGGTCCACCGACAGCGGGCCAACGCGTTGCACCAGCTGCGCCAGGTTCGCCCCCGGGACGAGCTCCATCGTGTACCACTGCAGGCCCGCGCGGCCCATGATGTCGTAGATGCTCACGATGTTCGGGTGGCGCAGGCGTGCGGCGAGCTGCGCCTCGCGGCGGAACCGCTCCATCACGCCCGGATCGGCGGTGAGCGAGGGATGCAGGACCTTGATCGCCACAAGGCGCTCCAGGCCGAGGTCGCGCGCGCGATACACCCGTCCGAAACCTCCGGTGCCGATCGCTTCGAGCAGCTCGTAGTCGTCCCCCAGCGCCCGGCGCAGCCGGCGCTCGAATCCTGACTCGGTGACCTCGGGCGCCGCGGCCGGGATGTGGAACGTGCCGGCGTCGCTCACGAAGTCCTCGAGCATCTCCGTAGCGGTGAAGTAGCGGTCGCGCGGAGTGTGCGACAGTCCCCGCAGGATGACGCGCTCGACCGCCGCCGGGATCGCCGGTCGCATCTGGCGGGGGGGCACGAGCTGGGCGGGATCGGGGTCCGGTTCGTGGCCGGTGAGCGCCGCGTAGATGTTCGCGGTCACCGCGTACACGTCGCTGGCCGGCTCGCCCGGCTCACCGCCCCGCACCTCGGGTGCCATGAAGGCTGCGGCGGTGTCGCCCGCCGGCACGTGCGACAGGCACCAGTTGGCATAGCGCAGGTCGGTAATCACGCCCCGCCCGGCCGTGTTGATCATCAGGGTCGAGGGCACGATGCGCCGCATGATGATCCCGCGGGCGTGGGCATGCTCGAGCGCCGAAAGGAGATCGCGGATGAGCGAGAGCGCGGTGGGGATCGGGCGGGGACCGCGGCGCAACGCGTCGGCCAGGCTCTCGCCCTCGATCCAGTTGGCGGTGCGGTAAGCGAAGGTGCCGATCTCACCGCCGGCGTAGGCGTGCCGGATGGCCGGGTGGTCGAGGGCCGCGAGCGTCTCCGTTTCGCGCAGGAACCAGGCCCGTCCCGGCGTCCCGGGCAAGAGGTGCACGCGCAGCGTGACGTGGCGCTTCAGGAACCTGTCCCACGCCTGGTACAACGCGCGCTCCGGCGAGAGCGCCACGAGATTGTCGAGGCGGAACTCCGGTTCGAGCGCCCGGATGGCCTCGTCGAGCAGGCCGATCGCCGGCGTAGGAGCGGGGACGGCTGCGGATTCGGAGTGCACGAGCGGGTAATGTAGCCAATCGCCGCGGCTGGCACGAATCACGGCGCCGCTACAGCTTTGTCACATGGATCCCGGCCGCCCCGAACTGCGCCACCGCATCGAGCGGCGGATTCGCCCCGAGCGCCGCACCGGCCTCGAGCGCCGTATCGTCGAGCGCCGCTTGCGAGTGGCGCCCGTGCAGGTGGAGCGCCGCCGGTTCGCCGACCGCCGAGCCCCCATGGAGCGACGCTCGCAGGTGGGCCGGCGGAGGCGGATCGATCGGCGGGGCTCGGGGATCGGGTTTACGGACGTCGGCTCAGAGTGACGTCTACGACGCCCCAGCCATCCCGCCCGGCGCGCGCGTAGCGCGCATCCCGCAGCAGCACCGTTACCTCGCTCCCGTCGCCGCTCGAGTCTGCTTCGGCGGCGAGGAAGCGCGCGAACTGCGCCATCGCCCGCCCCTCCCGCGTGCCGCGCAACGCCCGCACGACGACGGGGGCATCGAGATGGCGCGGCAGCGCCCAATCCTCCCCCGCCACGGTGTCGGCGCTGGCGTAAATCGGCTGCCACGTGAACGGCCATCCGACACGAGTGAGCGCGGCCCAGCGCGCCCCGCGGCCGAAGCGGACCGCGGCCGCCCGGCGGACGGCCGCCTTCTCGACCCGTGCCGCGATCCCCTGCGCCCCCGCGTACAGCCCCAGGACGAGGAGGCCGAGCGTCGCGGCCCGGCGCCGCGCCACCGGGCCGAACCAGTACCGCACCCATCCGATCGCGGCAACGACGCACAGCGCGCAGTAGGCTGCCAGAACCCACGGTGCCAACAGATCGGTCCGCCAGACCACCACCGCGGTCATGGCCCCCCCGACGACGAGCACGGCCGCGAGGGGGATCCAGTGGCGCTCCGCGCCCCAGGCGAGCGCGATGAGCGGCACGAGCCAGAAGAACGCATCAACGATCGCGACCCAATCGCCGAAGTACCACGTCGCGCTCCACGGAAGGAACGGCCGCAGCCCGTAGGAGCCCTGCCAATCCATGTAGAGGTGGCTCAGGACCGCAACGCCAATGCAGGCGACCAGCCAGCGCCACGGCGGCGCGACGCCCCCCCCTCTTCCCCCCTCCCCCTCCCGCCGGCGGACCCACCACCGCGCGCCTAGTCCCACGAGCAGCGTCAGGGCGATCGTTTCGACCAGCGCGCCTGCGAGGGAATGCGTGATGCCACGGTGCAGGATGAGGTAGTCGCTGCGGTCTCCAGGGAGGCCGATGAACAGCTCCGCCCAGTCCGGCGCGTTGGCGGCCACGGCGCCCAGCAATGCGGCGCGCGGGATCTTGGAGTCGGCGGTGGCGCGGCCGAGTGCCGCTCCGACGAGAGCATGGGCGAGGTTGTCCATGCATACAGGATGTGGGGGGACCTCGCGGGGCGTCCAGTGCAGCCGTACCTTCTTGGTCGATGACGCCGCCCCCTTCCCGGCCTCCCGCCTACCCGGACCGCCGCCGGCGTGCGGACCGCCGCCTGCTCGACGATCGCCGCTCGGGCGTGGACCGGCGGGGCGGCCCGGCGCGTCGGACGCTGGCGGCGGCTGCGGCGCTCCCCCCGCCCGCCCGGTCCGTCGAGCGCCGCCGCACGACCGAGCGCCGACATTGGATGGAGCGCCGCACTCTGACGCGACGCCGCCCCGGCCCCCGCCGCCTGGTTCCCGACCGCCGCCAGCGCAACGCCCCGCGGTAGCCGTGAGCCGCCCGTACCTCAAGCTGTCGGAGTCGCCGGGTCACCGTGTCACCGAAGCGCATCAGAGCCCCGTGCGCATCGGGCGTGACCCCGGTTGCACGATCCCATTCAGCGGTGACGCGGCGAAGGTCGTCTCGGTCCACCACGCGGAAATCCGCGTCGAGGGCGGTGGATGGGTGGTGGCGGACCTGGGGAGCCGCAACGGGACCTACCTGAACGGTCACCGGCTCGCCGCAGCCGCGCCCCTCAAAGTCGGCGACACGATCCGCCTCGGCGAGTCGGGCCCCGAGCTGCGAGTGGCCGCCGTCGCCGAGGGGCCCGACGCGACGCTCGCCGAGCACCCGGCGATCGAGGCCGGATCCCCGGAGAAGCCGGCGGAAGTGCGGGCGTACGGTGTGACGTTGCTGGCGGCCGCCACGGGCAAGCGATACGAAGCCCGCGGCACCCGGATTCGCCTGGGGCGTGGGAGCGAATGCGAGATCCAACCCGTCGAGGCGGGGGACACGATCGTCTCACGCGTCCACGCCGAGCTGACGGTGGGGACGACGGGTGGGCTTGTGGTACGCGATGCCGAGAGCAAGAACGGCACGTTCCTCAATGGAGAGCGCATCAGTCGGGCCATGCCCGTGCGGCTCGGCGACAAGATCATGCTGGGGCAGGGCGGGCCCGTGCTCATCGTCGAGGGGATGGGGACGGCGCCGATGAAGGCGGTGCCGCGCCCCGGCGCCCAGCCGGGAGGAGGCCTGGGTCAGCAGACCGTGATGGGGATGATCGGTGAGGCGCTCGCCAAAGCCCGGGAAGAGAAGAAGAAGGGTGGCCGCGGCTCGACGGCGTTCATGAGGGCCGTGGCCGAGGAGGTCGGCAAGGACGCGGGGCGCAAGATCCGCTGGCTCACGGCGCTCATCATCCTCCTCGTGGTGGTGCTCGGCGGCGGCGTCTATGGCGTGTATTGGCTCCTCTCCCTCCAAGTCGAGCACACTGAGCAAGCGGTGCGCACCGCCGAGGATTCCGCGCGTGCCGAGAGCGAGCGGCTGCGGCGCGAGCTTGCCGACGCCCGGGCGGCGGCGGCGCCGGCGGCGCAGGTGGACCTGCTGCGCGCGCAGCTCGAGGCGGCCCAGGCGCGGACCACGCAGCTGCAGGCGGCACTGGACCGGGCGCAACAAACCCTGGGCGAGCAGCTCGCGGTGGGGGAGACGCGACGCGAGGAGGCCCAGCGGGACGTGCAACGCATGCGGGACCAGCTCGCCGCCGCCGAGCGCCGGGCGCCGTCGCAGGGGCTGATCGACAGTCTGCGACGGGCGGTGGCCGCGGCCGAGACCCAGACGGCCAACCTCGACGCCAAGATGCGGGCGATTCGCGCGACCGACTTCGCCGGTCTCGCGCAGCAGAATCAAGGGGCCGTCGGCTTGATCACGGTTGCCCTGGGCGGCAGTTACTACGACGGGACCGGGTTCATCATCAGCCCGGACGGCTACATGCTGACCAACTGGCACGTCGTCGCCGACTCGACGCACGCCGAGCCCGATACGATCTGGGTGACCATGGCCGACCAGTCGCTCGGCCGCTTCGCCGACGTGATCGCCAGCTCGAGCGAGCGGGATGTCGCCCTCATCAAGATTCGCGGCTATCAGGGCCCATCCCTCACGGCGATCGACTGGAGGGGCACCAAGGCGCGGCAGGGGGAGCCGGCGGCGCTGATCGGCTATCCGGCCGGGTCGGGCTTCGCCCGCGACCGCGCGTCCGTGGTGCGCACGTCGATGACGGCCGGCATTCTCTCGCGCGTGACGGCGGATCTGATTCAGTTCGACGGGATGACGACTGGCGGCTCCTCGGGGAGCCCGGTGTTCAACGCCGATGGGGAGGTCATCTCGGTGCACCGGGCGGGACTGCGCCAGGGGCCGGGGTTCGCCCTGTCGGTGCCTGTGAAGTACGCGATTCCGTTGATGCCGCCGGCGCTACGCCAGCGGCTCGGCGTGTAGGCTAGTTGCGGGAGTAGTCGATCGTCAGGACGACAATCCCCGGACGGTTGGCGGGGCGTTCGACCGACACTTGGGCTACTGTCGCGACAGTTGTGTGCGCTGCCGGGTGAAGAGCGGCGCGGGCGGCTTGAAGAGCCGCGAAGCTGGGTCGAGTATCGACCACGGTCGCGCTGGCTTGCAGACTGCCACGGGTTTGGGCTTCTGCGGCAGCCGGCAGCGCAGCCGCCCCTAGAACCGCCAAAACCGCCACTTTCAGCGCCTTCAGGTACAGCCGATCGGCCACGCGCATTCTCCTGCTCCGTCAGAGGGTCATTGCTGCTTCCGAGCCCTCTCGTAAGGCAGACGGCGTACCGGCTGTCCGTCACGCACTAACTCACATCATTGCAATGTCTTATAGGCTTCATACGTGGATCTTCATCGCGAGCAAACTGTCAAGAATATTGACGAGAGCTCAGTATTGCGCTTCGTAAGCCCCAGCCCTATCTTCGCCTCCCCTTTCGGGGCCTATTCGTCAAAAAATTTGACACATGACCAGGAATCCGGCGGTTGGCACATGGATTGCCCTTCCGGGATGACAGCTAAAGGGAGCCGAATGGCTCCCACGAGTTGCACTCACAGTTCGACCCCATGAGGATAGACCAACATGCGTATCTCCAGGCTGTCCCTAGCCGTGCTCGCGCTCGTCGTCATCGGCGCGTCGACGGCCCAGGCCCAGACGAACAACGCCAGCATTACGGCGACGGCGAACGTCCAGACGCCGATCAATGTCGTGGGTGTCCAGCAGTTGAACTTCGGGAACGTCTTCCCCGGCGTGAACAAGACCGTGGCGGCGGCGGATCTGACTAACGCAGGGCGCTTCGATGTCACCGGGCAGGCGAGCACCCCCGTGACGCTCTCCTTCACGCTGCCCGCCCTGCTCTCCTCGGGAGCGAACTCGCTGCCGATCGACAGCTACGCCGGCGTCCGCGCCGACAACAGCTCGCAGACCAGCGGGATCGGCTTCGTCCCCGGCGCGAGCAACCCCGCGACCCTCAACGCGAGCGGCCAGCTGTTCATCTGGGTTGGCGCGCGTGTGACCCCGGCCGTGAACCAGGCGCAGGGCACGTACACGGGTAGCCTCACGATGACGGTGGTCTACTAAGCGACTCCATGGTGTCGAGCTGGTGACGCGCCGGCAGAGGGTGCAACTTCCCTCTGCCGGCGCTGTCGCAAGCAGAGGTTGACAACGCATGAAACTCCTTCCCTGGCTCGTAATTGGTGGGGCGCTGCTCGGCGCCGCTGCGCCTCCGCTCGGGGCGCAGGGCGGGCCGCTCACGGTCACCGGCGTGCGGGGGCTCACGTTCGGGGCGGTCTTCCCGGGCGTCCCGCGCGTCGTTAGCCGCACCGATCCGGCGAACAGCGGTCAATTCCAGATCAGGGGCCGGAACCGCGGCCTGGTGCTCCTCAGCTTTGTCCTGCCGCTTGCAATGACGGGGCCGGCAGGAGCGCAACTGCCCCTGGTCTTCGGGTCGGGCGATGCCGGTTACTCGCGGTCGCAGGCGATCGGCAGTCAGGTCGGCTTCGATCCGAAGCAGCCCTTCACTGCCACCCTCTCCAACAACGGCCGCGGCTCGGTGTTCGTCGGCGGCACCGCGAACGCCGCGCCGAACCAGCGCGCCGGGGCCTACACGGCGGTGCTCACCCTCACCGTGACGGTGCTGCCATGACGCGCGCCCTCTGGCTGGCTGCGGCCCTCGGGCTCGGCGCGGCCTCGCTCGAGGCCCAAGGCGTGATGGTCGCGCCCCACGCGATCTACATCGACCACCGCGCGCGCAGCGGCTCGGTGCTGCTCTACAACCCCGGCACCGAAGCGGTCGAGGTCACGATCTCCACGCTGTTCGGGTATCCGGTCACGGACTCGAGCGGCGCGATCGTGCTGCGCACCGTCGACGCCCCGGATTCGACGCTGCCGTCGGCGCTCGCCTGGATCCAGGCGTTCCCGCGGCGGCTCACCGTGGCGCCGCTCGAGCGCCAGACGGTCCGTCTCCTCGCGCGGCCGCCGGTCGGGCTCCCCGACGGCGAGTACTGGGTGCGGCTCATGATCGCGGTCAAGGCGGGCACGATTCCCATCACCGGCGTGTCGGACACGACCGCGATTCAAGTCGGGCTCACGCTCGAGGTCCGCACCATCATCGGCATCGCATACCGGAAGGGCCCCGTCACGACGCGCGTGATGCTGTCGCAGCTGCGCGCGCAGCTCGTCGGCGACACGCTCATTACCTGGAGCCGGCTCGAGCGCCAGGGGAACGCCGCCTTCGTCGGCACCATCCGCGGGACCGTGGTGGACTCGACCGGCGCGACGCGCGCGTCGTTCGCGTCGCCGCTCGGTGTGTATTTTACGATGGAGCCCCGCATCGCGAGCATCGTCGGGAAGCTGCCGCGGGGGCGCTACTGGCTGCGCTACGAGGTCGTCGCGGAGCGCGAAGACTTGGATCCCGCGGTCGTGCTCCCGGCCCCCACCGTTCGCGATTCCGTTCAGCTGATCGTCCCGTGAGCAACCGCCCGGCGCGGCTCTTCGTCCTGCTCGCCGCGCTCGGCGCGCTCGGCGTCCCGCAGCGGGGAGTCGCGCAGGGAGCCTCCGCGTCCTTCACGGTCCGCGCCGTTGTCGTCACCATCGGGATGACGATCGTGACCGTGCGCGACTTGAACTTCGGCACTGTCCCCAAGGGCGTCGCGACGACCGTTCAGCCGACCGCGGCGACGGCGGGGGAATGGCAGATCACCGGCAACCCGAACGCCTTCGTCACCATTGCGTTCACGTTGCCGACGCAGCTCACCAACATTCAGGCGCTGCCGGGCTCCACCATGCCGATCACGTTCCTGGCGAACTCGGCGCGCTGGCGCCGCGCGAACAACAACCCCGCCGGCGGGAACGCCTTCAATCCCGCCGTCGGTGCCACGGGCCGCTTCGGTCCCAACGCGAACCCGACCCTGTACATCTGGATCGGCGGCAGGGTGAACCCCGCTGTCACGGCGAAGCCGGGCATCTACCGGGGGACCATCATCCTGTCGCTGACCTACCTCTAGGCCGATGCGCGCGCGGGGCGCAGCGCCCGTTGGTGCGCCGCTCGCGCTACTCGTCGCCGTCACCCTGGGCGCGGCTGCCCAGGCGCCCGACCGCCTCCCCGATCCCCCCGCCACCCACGCGATCCGCTTCGGCTTGGCCCCCGTGGACACGACGCCCGCGGACACGGTGGCAGAGCCCGTGATCGTGGAGCTGCGGATCGGGCGGATCGCCCGGGCGACGGTGCAGGGGTATCGCGTCCGCACCGAGGTGCTGGTGCCGCTCTCGCAGTTCTTCCAGCTCGTCGAGATCCGGCACCGCCTGTCGCCGGAGGGCCGGCTCGAGGCCGCGGTGGACCCGGGGAACCGGCGGATCGTGATCGACGTGCGCCGCGACACGATGCAGTTCGGGGAGCGCCAGGTGCGCATCGAGCCCGAATTCCGCCGGTTCGAGGCCGGCGAGCTGTACGTGGGCGCCGAGCGGTTGGGGGACCTCTTCGGCCTCCGCTTCGCGGTCGATTGGGCCGACCTGACGGTGACGGTCGTGGACCCGACTGATCTTCCCGTCGTGCGGCGGCTGCGGCGCGAGTCGGCGCGGGACGCGTATCTGCGGCAGGTCGCAGGCCCGCGCGCCGACGTCACGTTCGGGCTGGAGCGCCCGCGCTGGGACGGCTTCGTCTTCGACTACTCCGTGTTCTCGCCGTCGACCGACCCGATCGCGGGCGCCGGCTACTCACTGGGGATGGGTGCCGACCTCGCCGGCGGGTCGCTCGAGGTGCTCGGGCAGAGCGTAGGGGCGGCGTCGGACGGCCAGGTACGCGTGGACGCGTCCTGGACCGGCGTGTGGCGCGACCGCCGCTGGCTGACGCAGCTGCATTTCGGCGACGTGGGGTCGACGGGCCCGCGCGGGCGCAGCCTCCGCGGCGCGATGGTCACGAACGCCCCGTTCGTGCGGCCGTCGCTGGTCGGGGGGCTGCGCTACGCCGGCCAGCTCGAGCCGGGCTGGTCGATCGAGGCCTACCGTGGCGGCGACCTCGTCGCCTTCGACTCGACCGATGCCGCAGGGGGCTTCGGCATCGATCTGCCGGTCCGCTACGGGGAAAACCCGGTGGACTTCGTCGCCTACGGTCCCTTCGGCGAGATCCGGGAGTTTAACCGGACTTACCGCGTGCTCGGCGAGCTACTGCCCGCCGGCCGGTTCGAATACGGCCTGTCGGCCGGGCAATGCCGGTCGCTGGAGTGCGAGGCTACGGCCAACGTCGACCTGCGCTACGGCGCGACGCCGCGATGGACGGTGCAGGCGGGACTCGATCAGTTCTGGCGCGATACCGTGCCCAACCGGATGCACCCCTACGCGTCGATCGTGGCGAATCCGACCAACGCGTGGGCCCTGCAGGGCGATGTTGTGGGCCGCGCGTTCGCCCACGGCGGCGTGCGTTACGAGCCATCGGTGAATCTGCGGCTCGAGGGGGACTACATCGGGTTCACGCGCGATTCAGTCCCCGGCGGCCGCGCGGCGTGGAGCGTGACCGGCTTCGCGCGGCCTCGGGCGAGCCTGGGGTTCCTCTTCCTCGACGCGCGCGTCGAGCGCGTGATCACGGATGCGGGACACACGACGCGCGCGCGGCTTGGCGCCTCGATGCAGACGGCGGAGATCCGGCTGCTGCCGTACGTCCGCACCGAGCAAGACGTCGCGACCCACGCCTTTGCCGGACTCAACACCTTCGTGCTGCCGCGTCCCCAGTGGGGCCGGTTACTCGGCCAAGTCCTGCTGCGCACGACGACCGAGGTGGACGCCCGGGCGGGGCTGTCGGCATGGTCGGCGTTCGCGGCCCGGCCGGTCGCGCGCGGCCTGCGGCTCGAGGTCGGCACCACCTGGCGGCGCGGCGACGCCGGGCTCAGCTACAGCTTGGTGCTCACCTCGTACCTCTCCGCGGCGCGCGCCGTCACTGCGGTGACGGCGCCTGCGGGAGGGGCCGTGACCGGCTCCCAGTTCGTGCAGGGGTCGGTGCTGTGGGACCGTCCCGCCGGACGCCTGAGCGTCGCGCCGGGCCCGTCGCTCGAGCGCTCGGGCCTGTCGGGGCGCGTGTTCCTGGACGAGAACGCCAACGGCCGCCGCGACATCGGCGAGCCGGGGCTCCCCAACGTTCGCGTCCTCGTGGGGTCGATCGGCGCCCGCACCGACTCGGCGGGCGGGTACCGCGTGTGGGACCTCGTGCCGTTCGAGCCCCTCTTCGTGACCCTCGACTCGCTCTCGCTCGAGTCCCCGCTGCTCGTTCCCGCGTTCGCCCGGGCGAGCATCGCCCTGGGGCCGAACCGGTTTCGCACCCTCGACATTCCGGTCGTCCAGGCGGGCGTGATCGAAGGGCGCGTGATCCGGGAGGACCGGCCGGGAGGCGTCGGCGGCGTGACGCTCATCT
>JBGPOM010000026.1:0-11523 GCA_041488075.1 Gemmatimonadota bacterium | reverse complement strand
GCCGGAGAGTTCGCATGATCAAGGGAAAGGTGAAGTGGTTCAATGACGCCAAGGGCTATGGCTTCATTGAGCAGGAGGGTGGCGAGGACGTGTTCGTGCATTTCTCGGCCATCCAGATGGACGGCTTCAAGACGCTCGCCGAAGGGCAGGTGGTGGAGTTCGAAGTGAAGCAGGGCGACAAGGGGCTCCACGCCTCGAACGTCATGCGCGTCTGACGCGCCCCGCAGTGGTCGCACCGCCCCGCCCGAGACGCTCCGGGCGGGGTTATTCTTTTCGCCATGCCCGAGCGGCTGTTCCTCGTCGATGGCTACGCGCTGATCTACCGGGCGTTCTTCGCGATGATCGCGCGTCCGCTCACGACGCGCCGCGGCGAGAACACCTCCGCCGCCTGGGGGGTCACGAACTTCCTGCTCCGGCTCCGCGCCAAGCACCGCCCCGACTACCTCGGTTGGGTGCACGACGTCGGCGAGTCGTTCCGCCACAAGCAATACGCGGCCTACAAGGCCACCCGCGAAAAGCTCGACGAGCAGTTGCAGCAGGACTTCGATCGCTCGGTCGAACGCATCGAGCAGATCCTTACCGCGTTCCGTGTCCCCGTGCTGGGAGTCGAGGGCTACGAGGCGGATGACGTGATCGGCACCCTCGCCGGGCAGGCCGCCCAGCGGGGGCTCCAGACCGTGATCGTGTCGGGCGACAAGGATTTCTACCAGCTCATCGGCCCCCGCATCGCGCTCCTCAACCCTGGCCGGGGCGGCCCCGCGGCGGTCGAGGAGCAGTGGGTGGACCCGAGCAACGCGAGCGAGCGCCTCGGCGTGCCCCCCGCGCGCGTTGTGGACTACCTGGCGCTCGTCGGCGACGCTTCCGACAACGTCCCCGGCGTGAAGGGGGTGGGCGAGAAGACCGCGCTGGAGTTGCTGGCCGCGCATGGCGACCTCGACACGATCCTGGCGCACGCCGCCGAGTTACCGGGCAAACGCGCGCGCGAGGCCCTGCTCCAGCACGCCGACCTGGCGCGTCTCTCCCGCGAGCTGGTCACGATCCGGCGCGACGTCCCCGTGCAGCTCGATCTCGAGCAGATGCGCGCGCGGCCCCCCGACGTGGCGCGGCTCACCGAGCTGTTCACCGAGCTCGAATTCCGCTCGCTCATCGCGAAGCTCGAGCCGCTCGCCCCGCCCCCAACGTCGTCGGAGACCGCCGCTGCGGCCGCCCCGCGGACGCCGGTTGTGGCGCCCACGCCGGCGCCCGCGAGCGCGGCGATCGTGGACGATCCCTCGCAGCTGGCCGCGGTGCTCGCCGAGTGCCGGCACGCCCGCCTGGTGGCGCTCGATACCGAGACGACGGGCCTCGACCCGATGCGGGCGGGGCTCGTCGGCCTATCGCTCGCCGTGGCGCCGGGCCGGTCGTGGTACCTGCCGTTCGCGCACCTCCCGCCCGACGGGCCGCTCGCGGGAGGTGAGCCGCCGCGTAACCTGCCGTCCCTCGCGAGTGACGCCCTCGCGCCGCTTCGCGCCTTCCTCGCCGACCCGGGCATCGCGAAGGCGGGGCACAACATCAAGTTCGACTGGCTGATCCTCCGGCGTGCGGGCGCCCCGCTCGCGGGTGTGACGTACGACTCGATGCTGGCGAGCTTCGTGCTCGACCCGGGGCGCCGCTCGCACGCGCTCGACGAGCTGGCGCGGGAGCGCCTGGGGATCGAGATGCAGACCTACGCCGGCGTGGCGGGGAAGGGTCGGAGCGAGCGCCCCTTTGCAGAGGTGCCGCTCCCTGATGCGGCGCGCTACTGCTGCGCCGACAGCGAAACAGTGCTGCGGCTCGAGGCCGCGTTCCGGCCCGACCTCGAGGACCACCGCCTGCTCCCCCTCCTCGACACGATCGAGATCCCCCTCGTCCCGGTGCTCGTGGAGATGGAAGCGATGGGAGTGCTGATCGACCGCGCCCTGCTCGGCGAGATCGGTCGCGCCTTCGCGAAAGAGCTGGCGGCCCTCGAGCTGGAGATCTACCGCGCCGCCGGCGGTGATTTCAACATCAATTCCACGCCGCAGCTCCGCGCCATCCTCTTCGACAAGCTGCAGCTCCCCGTGCAGAAGCGGACTAAGACCGGGGCCTCCACCGACTTCGAGGTGCTCGAGCAGCTGGCGGCGATGGGTCACGAGGTGCCGCGGCTCATGATCGAGTACCGCGAGCTGGCGAAGCTCAAGTCCACCTATGTCGATGCCCTCCCCGGCTTCATACATCCCGAGACCGGGCGCGTGCATACCAGTTTCAACCAGACGGGCGCCGCCACCGGGCGGCTCTCCTCGTCCGAGCCGAATTTGCAGAACATCCCCGTCCGCACGCCGCGCGGAGAGGCGATCCGCCGCGCCTTCGTCGCGCCGCCGGGGCACCTGCTCCTGACCGCCGACTACTCCCAGATCGAGCTGCGTCTCCTCGCGCACCTTTCCGGCGATCCCGCCTTCGTCGAGGCGTTCGAGCGCGGCGGCGACATCCACCGCCAGACCGCCGCCGTGATCTTCGGCGTCCCCGAGGCGGGCGTGACGCCGGAGATGCGCGCTCGGGCCAAGACGATCAATTTCGGCACGATCTACGGCCAGGGGCCGTTCGCCCTGGGGCGCCAGCTCGGGATCACCCAGGACGAGGCGAAGGCGTTCATCCAGCAGTACTTCGAGCGGTTCGCGGGGGTGCGCGCGTGGCTCGACGCGACCGTGGAGGAGGCTCGCCAGCGGGGGTACGTCGAAACCCTGTTCGGCCGGCGGCGCTACATCACCGAACTCAAGGACAAGAACTTCAACATCCGGGCCTTCGGTGAGCGCACCGCCACCAATTCGCCGCTCCAGGGCTCCGCGGCGGACTTGATCAAGATCGCGATGATCCGCATCCACGCCGCCCTGCCGGCGGCGGGGCTGAGCACTCGAATGCTGCTCCAGGTGCACGACGAGCTGGTTTTCGAGGTCCCCGAGGGTGAGCGGGCGGCTGCCGCACGTCTTGCAAAACGCGAGATGGAGGGAGTGACAAGGCTGCGGGTGCCGCTCGTCGTAAGTATCGGTGCCGGAAAGAATTGGGTGGACGCCAAGGGATAAGCACGCCTCTTGCAGGAACTGGGGCGGTGCCCAACATTGGGGCGTCGATCCCGGGGTCTCCCGCGGGTCGGCGCCCTTTGGCGCCCGGAGGGTATCGCTGTGAAGTCGCGCGGTTTCACCCTGATCGAGCTGCTGATCGTGGTGGTGATCATCGGGATCCTGGCGGCGATTGCGATCCCGAAGTTCGCCAACACGAAACAGAAGGCCTACGTCGCGCAGATGAAGTCGGATCTGAAGAATCTGGCGACGGCGGAAGAGGCCTATTTCTACGACTCGACGTCATACACGTCGAGCCTGGCCGCTTTGAACAACTTCCGGTCGTCGACAGGCGTGACGCTCAACGTCCTCGAGGCGACCCCGATGGGCTGGTCGGCCGAGGCGCTCCACGGCCAGACCCCACGCGCCTGCTATCTCTTCAACGGCGCCGCCGCTCCCGTGGGCAACGCGACGGTCGCCGGCAAGATCACCTGCACGTAACGCCCCCGCCGCCCTATCGGGAGTTCACACGCCGCCGCGAGGGGATGTGCTTCGCCCTCGACGGCGGCGTGTGGCTTCATCACCACAAGATCCAGGACGAGCCGATGGCGCATCTGGTGAGTGCCGACAAGGAGCGCCTGCTCGCACTAGGCCGCGCGCTGGGCCTGCATCCGGTGTGGCTGCAGTACAAACCGCTGAAGGACCCGCGCACGGGCATCCGCGTGCCGGCGTGGCACTGGGATATCTGGGGGGAGCGGTTGCGGCGGTTGGACGGCTAGTCGTCGCTGTCGGCTTCCAGCTTGGGTCCGCGCACGCCTGGCCACCAGTTCCAGCGGCCGGCGATATGCATAATCGCGGGCACCAGCACCATGCGGATCAGCGTGGCATCGAGCAGCACCGCGACGGCCAGGCCGAACCCGATGAACTGCACGGCGAGCACGCGGGAGAAGGCGAAGACGCCGAACACCGCGATCATGATCGCCGCGGCGAAGGTGATGGTGGACGCCGTCGCCGAAAGCCCTTCCATGGTGGCGTGGTCGTTGCGCCCAGTCTTGTCGAAGACTTCCTTGATGCGCGTGAGGAGGAAGACCTCGTAGTCCATCGATAGGCCGAAGACCGTCGCGAACACGAGCACCGGCACCACGACGAAGATCGCTTCGGTCGGGCCCTCGAGGCCGAAGAAGCTGCCGCCATACCCGTGCTGAAAGACGAGCACGGTGACGCCGAAGGCGGCACTGACGGAGAGGCAATTCAGCACGACGGCCTTCAAGGGCACGAGCAGCGAGCGGAAGGCGATGAACAGCATGAGCGCGGTGACGCCGAGGATCATCCCCACGATGGCCGGAAACCGCTTCAGGAGATCGTGCTGCAGGTCCACGCTCGACGCCGCGAAGCCGCCCACGACCACATCGGCTCCTTGCAAACCGCGCACGCCGCCCGCGATGACGCGCCGCGCGTGCCGCGTCAAGTCCATCATCCCGGTGAGCGATACCGTATCGGCGGCGATGACGTCGATCAGCGTGGTGCGCCGGTCGGCGCTCAGGTACGCGTTGAAGAACTCGGGGTACCGTGCCCGGACCGCCTCGGCTTCGCTGTAGAACATCGCGAGCTGCAGCGTGGACATGCCGGGACGCAGCGTCGCGACGCCGCGCACCTCCCGCACCCGGGGGTCCCGGCGCAGCGAATCGCTGAGCACCTTGAGCCCGGGGAGGCGGCGGCCCGCCAACACCGATTCCCCCTCCGGCAGCTGCACCACGATGCGAATCGGCTGGATGACGCCGCTCGCGCCCATGTCTCGGAGCGCGGCGAGTCCCCGGCCCGACTCCGACTGCGGGGGGAACCAGTTGCGTGCCGGCAGGCCGATCCGGATTTGCATGAGCGGCAGCGTCAGGATCATGAGCGTGATTCCGCCCCCCGCGATCGCGCGCCACGGGCGATGGCCGAGCCACCGGGCCCACCGCTCCCAGCCGCTGGGGGTGTGGATCCCCACGAGGAGCCGCGCCAGCCACTTCGGCCGATCGATGTTGCGGCCCAGCACCGCTAGCGCGGCTGGGAGGAGGGTCGTGGCGAGCAGCACCGCCACCGCCACTACGATCAAGCCCCCGGTCCCCACCGAGCGTGTCTCGGTGAGCGGTGTCCCGATCAGCGCCGCGAAGCCCACCACCACCGTCAAGCCGGACGTCACGACGGCGGATCCCGCCGTCTCGATCGTCCGTACGGCCGCGTCGGCGGGAGAGAGGCCCCGGTTCAGTTCCTCGCGGAATCGGGTGACGATGAGCAGCGAGTAGTCGATCCCGACGCCCAACCCCACCATCGTCGTGATGTTGAGCACGAAGACCGACATCGTCTGGAACTCGGCCGCGACGGTGACGAGGCCCAGCGCGATGGTAATCGCGACCACACCCACGATGATGGGGAGCGTGGCGGCGACCAGCGCGCCGAAGGCCAGGACGAGCACGATCAGGGTCAGGGGCAGGACCCGTGCTTCGTTGCGCTGCGTGTCCTCGGCGCTGATCGTGCGCACGTCGTAGTCGAGGGCGGGATTCCCGGTGACCAGCACGTCGAACTCACCGCCGCGCGGCACGCGCCCCATGATCTCCCGCACCAGGTCCCGCAGCTCCGGCACGACGGTGTGATTCAAGTCGCTCGTGCTGCTGGGAGTGAGGGCCGCGATGAGGAATGTGGTGCGGCGGTCCTTGCTGACGAAGCTCGACTCGCCGATGGTGCGGACGGAGACCACCTGGCTCACGTAGGGGCGACGGGCGATCGCGGCGGTAAGCGAATCGAGGACGGTCTCGAAGCGCGGGTGCGTCCAGCGGACCGGCCCGTGCACCACGATGGCGACGTAGTCGGCGATGGGATTGGGAAAGGCGGCCTTGATGAGCTGGGAGGTGCGCGCAGACTCAGTGGCCTCTACGAGCGCGCCACGGACCGCCAGGACGCGCTGCACGTGGCACGCCCGCGGCGCGAACAGCAGCGCGAGCGCCGCCCACGCCGCGATGACCCACCCGCGCCAGCGGATTAGCGGCCTCGCGGGTAACGCGATCACCTACTGTCCAAGCATAAGCAGGCCACAATCATAGAGACGCCATCGCGGCAAAGCTAGCGGTTGGGCCCCGCGCCCGAGCATATTGCGCGCATGGTGGAACGCCGGCTCACCGGAATGATCTCGATCGCGGTCGTGTTGCTCGTCCTGCTCGTTCTGTGGGACGCATTCGGGCCGGCGCACCGCCCCCTGCCACCGCCCCAGCCCGACGTGATCGTGACCCACACGAGTCCGCCGGCGGCTAGTTCGAGCTCGCAGGGGGCGGCGGCGCCCGCGACGCCCGTCCTCCCCCCCCCTGCGGCGCCCGGCGAGCCGACCTACATGGACCTGCTGGCGCGCTCCGAGATGCGGCGGCGCATCCGGGCCAGCGCCGGCAGCACCTACCTGAACGAGATGACCGCGGTGCGCGATGACTCGATGCTGCGTCGCTGGGACAATCGGTTCTCGTCGCCCGTGCGCGTTTGGTTTGCGCCCAGCTCCGTCGCGAATTTTCAGCCGGCCTTTCTCGATGCCATTCGTCAGGCGTTCGCGGCGTGGAGCGCCGTGCGCGTGCCGGTGCGATTCGACCTCAGCGCCGACTCGAGCAGCGCCGAAGTGGTGTTCCGCTGGCGGTCCCAATTCGAGATCGAGCGCAGCGGCCAGACCGATCTCCTCTGGGACCAGGATGGCCGCATCCAATCGGCGGTCGTGACGCTTGCCACGTTCGATCCGAAGGGCCGCGCTATGGAAGCGGCCGATGTCCGCGCAGTCGCCGAGCACGAAATCGGCCACGTGTTGGGGCTCGATCACTCTGCCGACTCCACTGATCTCATGTACCCCACCGCCAAGGTCCGCGAGCTCTCGGACCGCGATGTGCGCACCGTGCTGCTGCTCTACCAGCTTGCGCCCGGGAGCCTCCGCTGAGGGCGGCATGGCGCCGCGCGGCATCATCCCATTCTTGACGCACGCCGCCCCCGACGGAGGGCCGGCGACGCTGGCGCAAGCGCTCGATGCGCGGGTCCGGGAAGGGGTGCTGATCGAGCGGGTCGAGGGGGGGGAGGGGGGCGGCGCCGTGCGCTGCTTCGCCTGCGGGCACCGCTGCCTCGTGAAGCCCGGTCGCCGCGGCATCTGCAAGGTCCGCTTCAATAAGGAAGGAACCCTGCTCGTCCCCGCCGGCTACGTCGCCGCGTTGCAGTGCGACCCCACGGAAAAGAAGCCGTTCTTCCATTGCCTCCCCGGCAGCGATACGCTCACGTTCGGGATGCTCGGGTGCGACTTCCATTGCGGGTACTGCCAGAACTGGTTGACGTCGCAGGCGCTGCGGGATGACAGCGCCGGCGTCCTGCCGACCGATGTGACCCCCGAGCAGCTGGTGGGGCTCGCGCAGCGGCAGGGCGCCCGCATGGTGGGGTCGTCCTACAACGAGCCGCTCATCACCGCCGAGTGGGCGATGGACGTATTCCGGGTCGCGCGGGGGCAGGGCCTCAAGACTGCGTTCATCTCGAACGGCAACGCGACGCCCGAAGTGCTCGACTACATCCGCCCGTGGACCGACTGCTACAAGATCGACCTCAAGGCGATGGACGATAAGCGCTACCGCGAACTCGGCGGCGTGTTACAAAACGTGCTGGACGCGGTGCGAATGGTCCACGAGCGCGGCTTCTGGCTGGAAATCGTGACGCTGCTCGTGCCCGGCTTCAACGACGACGACGCGCAGCTGACCCGCGCCGCCCGCTTCATCGCTGCCGTGTCGCCGGAAATCCCCTGGCACGTCACGGCGTTCCACAAGGACTACAAGATGACCGACCCCGACGACACCCCCGCCGCGACGCTCGTGCGCGCCTGCGAGATCGGGGCCGCGGCCGGCCTGAAGTTCATCTACGCCGGCAACCTGCCCGGCCGGGTGGGCCGGTGGGAACACACCTGGTGCCCCGACTGCGGGGATCTCCTGATCGAGCGCTTCGGCTACGTGATCAAGCAACAGCGCGTCGGAGCGGACGGACGCTGCCCCTCCTGCCACCAGCGGATCCCGGGCGTGTGGTCGTAGCGCTGGTCCTGCTGCTCCAGGCGGGCTCACCCGCGGTTCGCCCGCCCGCACGGCCGTCGTTCGACGCGGCCACGTTCGACCCTCTGGTGCTCGACGGCATCCAGCGCGGCGCCTACCCCGGTGCCGCACTCGTCGTGGGGCGCCGCGACACGATCCTGTTCGCGAAGGGATACGGACGGCTGATGTGGTCGGCGGGGAGCGCGGTGCCGGACCCCGACAGCACCCTGTGGGATCTCGCCTCGCTCACCAAGGTCGTCGCCACCACGACCGCCGTGATGCTGCTCGTCGAGCGGGGGCGCGTCGACCTGACGGCCCCCGTGGCGCGCTACGTTCCCGAGTTCAACGGCCCCGGCACCGCCACGATCACGGTGCGCCACCTACTGACGCACACCTCGGGGCTCCGCGCCACGCTGCCGCTGTACCGGGAGGCGCGCGACTCGGCCGAGGCATTGCGGATGGTGTTCGCGGCCACGCCGCTCGCGGCGCCCGGCGCGCGCGTGGTGTACTCCGACCTGAACGCGATCCTGCTCGGCGAGATCGTACGCCGCGCCGGCGGCGCGCCGCTCGATGTCTTCGCGGCGCGCGAGATCTTCGCGCCCCTCGGCCTCGAGCAGATGCTATTCCGGCCGCCGCGGCGACTCGCCTGGCGCATCGCCCCCACCGGCCTGTGGCGCGGCCACCCGGTGGCGGGTGTCGTCAACGACCCCAACGCCGCGAAGCTGGGGGGCGTGGCGGGACACGCGGGCCTGTTCGCCACCGCCACCGATGTCGCGCGCTTCGCGCGATTCATGCTGGGCGAAGGGGTCCTCGCGGGTCGCCCACGCCTCCTCAGGGCCGAGACGATCCGTTCGTTTACGGCGATTGCCGTGCCGGCAGGGCGCGGCACAAGCGCCCGCACGCTGGGGTGGGAGGCCCTCCCGACCGGGGAACAGGTCTCGAGCGCGGGCACGCTGTTCGGGCCCCGGAGCTATGGACACACCGGCTGGACCGGCACGTCGCTGTGGATCGACCCCGACCGCGGGCTGTTCGTGCTCTTGCTGACCAATCGCGCCTACGCGCCACGCGCGCGTCGCTCGTTCACCGTCCTGAAGGAAGTGCGCGGCCGCGTCGCCGACGCCGCCGCGCGCGCCGCCGATGCGCCGTGACGCGCCTGGGCGCTCATCTACGACGGCGATGGCAACCTGTGTTGTCAGGCGGTCGCGCTGCTGCGCCGCTGGGACCGGGAACAGGTGCTGCGGTTCGTGCCGTTTCAGGACGGAGCGGCCGTAGCGCGGTTCGGGGGTCATGCCGCTCGCACGGCGCGTGTACGCGCGGATCGCCGCGCGGCGGCGCTGTCTGGTGCGCGGGGTGCCGCCCCGCTAGGTTCGCCGTGAGGAGGCAGGGGTGATGACCGCAGTCGTAAATGCCGAAGCCGTCCGCCAGGCGCTACGCCACGTGAAGGATCCCGAGCTCGACTTGAACATCGTCGACCTCGGGCTGGTGTACGACGTGGAGGTGGAGGACGGCGACGTCCGCATCGAGATGACGCTCACGTCGCCCGGCTGCCCCGCCGGGCCGATGATCACGAACGACGCCCACAAGGCGGTCCGCGCCCTCGAGGGCGTGAAGGACGTGAACATCGAGATCGTGTGGGAGCCCTACTGGACCCCGGAGAAGATCGAGCCGAAGGTCCGAGCGATGATGGGGTTCTAGCGCAACGCCTCGAGCAGCGCGTCGCCGAGCACGTTGGCTTGCCAGCGCCGGAGCTCCCCGACTTGGGCGAGCCCGGCGCGGTCTTTTGGGGCGGCCCGGGCCACGGCCTCCAACGTCGTCCGGCCGCACAACACCCCGGGATCGACGTTCAACTCGGTGGCCAACCGATTGCGGACCGCCTTGAGCCGCTCGACTCGGGCGTCGAAGTCAGGATCCTTGGGCGGCCGGGCGGAGCGTTCGAGCCGGGGCAGGTCGCCCTCGGGCAGCGCGAGGGCGCGAGCCACCCCGTCGAGCAGGGCGGGGCCGTGACGCCGGGCGAGCGATGCGGGAAGCTCCTTGAGCTGCGCGAGGTCGGCCGCCGTCCTCGGCAGCGCGCGGCTGACGGCGAGCAGCGAATCGTTGCCAATCACCCGGAACGGGGCCTTGTCGTCGCGCTCCGCGACGGTCTCGCGCCAGCGGTGCAGCTCCCGGAACGCGGCGAGGGAGCGCGGAGGCAGGCCCTTGGCTCCCTTCACGCGCAGGTACCCATCGGTGGCGCCCTCGGCGACCCCGGTCCACCGCAGAGCCTCGAGCCGGCCGAACTCCTCGGTCGCCCAGTCCAGCCGGCCCAGATCGCGCAGCCGTCGCTCCAACGCATCGCGCAACGCGAGCAGGTGGCGCGTGTCTTCCGCCGCGTACGCAAGCATTCCAGGCGTCAGCGGGCGCTGCGACCAGTCGGCCTTCTGGTGCTCCTTGGCGAGCTTCACGCCGGCGTACTTCTCGAGCAGCGCGGCGAGGCCGATGGCGGGCTCGCCTGCGAGTTGGGCCGCGATTCGCGTGTCGAACAGCCGCGCGGCGCGGAATCCATAGTCACGGTCCAAGACCCGGAGATCGTAGTCGGCGTCGTGGAACGTCTTCTCGATGCGCGGATCGGTGAGGACGGCCCCGACCGGGGAGAGGTCGGCGATGGCGAGGGGATCGATCAGCGCCGTCCGGTCCGCGGTCGAGATCTGGATGAGGTAAATCCGGTCGCGGTAGCGGTGAAAGCTGGCGGCCTCCGTATCGACCGCGACGCGCGGCTCGCGGCGGACCGCGGCGATGAACTCGGCGAGCGCCGGTGGCGCGGAGATGTAGCTATCCAGAGGGTGCTCTGTCACTCCTCTTTCGACAGCACTTCCAGCCCGGCCGCGATCTCCTCGAGCGCCTTGGCCAGCGTCTTGTAGAATTCCGGGTCGGGGGGCTGTGGGGCCCCGCCCAGGGGATCGCCCGCGCACTTGCGCGCCGCGCGCGCCGCGTGCCGGATGTAATCGGTCGCAATCCGCATCGTGCACTCCACTTCAGGGGACGCCGTGGACGCCGCAGCGTTCGTCACAAAGATACGCAACGCCACCCGGCCCTGCAGTCTGGGCGTCTGGCCGACGCCGCTCGAATCGGCGCCGGCGCTCGCCCGCGCGACCGGGGCCGCGGCGCTCTGGCTGAAGCGCGAGGACCGTGCTGGTGGCAACAAGGTCCGGGGCCTCGAGTTTCTGCTCGCGGACGCCGGCCCCGATACCGTCTTCGTCACGGTGGGCGGCACCGGGTCCACGCATTGTCTCGCCACCGCCATCCACGGCCACCGGCTTGGCCACCGAATCGTATTGGCGCAGTTCCCGCAGCCCGATACCGACGCGAGTCGCGCGGTGGCCGCGGCGACGGCCCGGGCCGCCGACCGCGTGATCCGGGCGGGG
>JBGPOM010000025.1:0-11538 GCA_041488075.1 Gemmatimonadota bacterium | reverse complement strand
TCGCCATCGTCGTCGGCGAGCCGGCCGCCCACCGCCTCTGCGATGAACTCGGCGAGGTAGCCGCCCGCCCGGAACTTCACCGCCACACCCGACGTCACATCCTCCTCGGATGAGAACAGCCCCATCCGTCCCGGCGCCGAGATCACGTCCTTCGAGAAGCCGCCGCTGAAGCACGCGTCGAACACCAGCAACGTCACTTTCGGGTGTATGCCGTCGAGCAGCTGGCCCAAGGCGTCGTCGGTCAGGTCGTCATCGTAGAAGACCAGAGTCTCGTCCAGATTGTCGGGATCGGCAGGCTGGAATGTCTGACGCGGGTTGCGCCCGCCGTGCCCCGAGTAGAAGAACACGAACATGTCGTTGGGCCCCGCCTGGCTCCCTAGACGCTGGATCGCCTGACGCACGGCGGCGAGGGTCGCTTGCTGGTCCACGAGTACGACAGCATCGACGGGGCGCATGCCGGCGCCCCGCTGCATCGCATCGTACATGTGGCGGGCATCGTCGGCCGTGTACATCAGATTGTTGGCCCGGCCGCCGTAGTTCGAGATGCCGACGAAGACGCCGTACACCCTCCCCGCGCCCGTCGCGGCGGGGGGTCGCGTCGCCACGGGGCCACCGCCGGCGGCCCGCCGCAGGGAGAGCTGGTAGTTCCCGGTTTTCTCGGCGGCGTATGACGTCGCCAGGATCCGGTAGCGGCCGTTCGCCCGGAGCCGCAGGCTGACGCGGGACAGGTCTTGCCGGCCGTCCGCATCGTCATTGTCGATCTGCTCGCCGTCCGGCGGAATGAGCGCGAGGTAGGGATCAAAATCGCTGGACGCGAGCTCGACGATGATCGAGTCGCCCGTCGAGCCGTCGAAGGAGTAGAGGTCGCGGTACTCGCCCCGGGAGAGCCGGGCGTCGTCGGCAGCGAGCGTGCCCGCTTGAGTTTCGCCGTACGCGATGGCTCCGACGTCGCGGGACGAGCTCGGTGGGGCATTCGCGGCGGCCGCGGCGGCGTAGTCAATCCGCAGCTCGTACGCACCGGTCTCGCCCCGCTTGTAGGACGTCACCGCTACCCTGTACTGCCCCGCCTCCGTGAGGTCGGCTTCGATGACGCTGTGACGCGGCCGGCCTTCTACATCGTCATTCCACAGGCGCTCGCCGCGGGGGGGAATGACCATGAGGTAGGTGTCGAAGTCGTTCGACGCCACGTCAACCGTGACGTGCTGCCCCGGGCGTCCCTCGAGGGTGTGGCTGTCCACGTACTCGCCGGTGCGCAGTGTGTCGTCGCCCGCGGCCAGGCGGCCGTTCTCCACCCGCGGTCTGGCCGCGACCTCGGCTGCAGCCGCGCTCCCGACTTGAATCCGCAGGTCGTAGGCGCCGGTCTCCCCGCTCTTGTACGAGGTGGCCCACACTCGATACGTGCCGTCTTCCGGCAGCTCGTACGATACGAGTGAGCGATGCGAGTCGCCATCGTGATCGTCGTTTTCGTGCTGCTTGCCGCTCGGGTCGATCACGATGAGATACGGGTCGAAGGCAGCGGACCGCAGGTCCACCGTGACCATCTGCCCCTGCCGTCCCTGGAACGTGTACGAGTCGCGGTATTCGCCCGAGCGGAGCGTGGTGTCGCCCGCCGCCAGCCGGCCGTTCTCGACCCGCACGCCCGGTTCCCCGGCAGCGACCCCGCCCCCCGATCCGGCGGCGTCGATGCGCAGCTCGTACGCGCCCCCTTCGCCTTTTTGGTAGGACGTGACGACGATGCGGTAGGTCCCGGTTTCCTCCAGGGCGAGGTCGAGCCGCGACCGGCTGTTCGAGCCGTTGAAGTCGTCGTTCTCCTTCTTATCGCCCGACGGGGCGATGACCATCAAGTAGGGATCGAACGCCGAGGAGGTGAGGTCGAAGACGGCGCGCTGGCCGGCCCGGCCCTGGAACTCGTAGGTATCGAAATACTCGCCGCTCTGCAGCTGGGCATCGCCGCTGGCCAACGTGCCTCGATACACGATCGGTGTGCCACCCTGGGCGCCGAGCGCACCGGGCGCCCCCGCAAGACACACCACGACCCACCGCCGCCACCGCGCGTCCATAGCGTGTCCTCCCTTTAGTCGGCCGGCACGGCCTCTCGCTTGTCCTGCTTCTGCGGCTCCCTGAGCCCCAGCGACCGCTCGATCTCCCGCGTGATGTGCATCGAACAGAACTTCGGCCCGCACATCGCGCAGAACTCGGCGCTCTTGAAGTACTCGGCGGGCAGCGCTTCGTCGTGCAGCTCGCGCGCCCGCGCGGGATCGAGCGCCAGGCGGAACTGCTCGTTCCAGTCGAACGCATACCGCGCCCGCGACAGCGCATCGTCCCGCTCCGTCGCGCCCGGACGACGGCGCGCGATGTCCGCGGCGTGGGCGGCGATCTTGTACGCGATCACGCCCTCGCGGACCTCTTCCGCATTCGGCAGCCCCAGGTGCTCCTTGCGCGTCACGTAGCACAGCATGTCGGCGCCGAACCAGCCGATCATCGCCGCGCCGATCGCCGAGGTGATGTGGTCGTAGCCGGGGGCCACGTCGGTCACGAGCGGCCCCAGCGTGTAGAACGGCGCCTCATGGCACAGCTCCTTCTCGAGCCGCACGTTCACTTCGATCTGATGCATCGGAATGTGGCCCGGCCCCTCGATCATCACCTGCACGTCCCGTTTCCAGGCCCGCTCCGTCAACTCGCCCAGAACGGCCAGCTCGGCGAGCTGCGCCTTGTCGGTGGCGTCGGCGATCGACCCGGGACGGAGCCCGTCGCCCAGCGAGAGCGTCACGTCGTATTCGCGCGCGATCTCGAGCAGTCGGTCGTAGTGCTCGTACAACGGATTCTGCTTGCCGTGCTGCGTCATCCAGTAGGCCATCAGCGAGCCCCCGCGGCTCACGATCCCCGTCACGCGGCCGAGCGCGAAGGGCACGTGCTCGCGCAGGATCCCGGCGTGCACGGTGACGTAGTCCACCCCCTGCCGGGCCTGATGCTCGATGTTGTCGAAGATGTGGTCTACGGTGAGATGGGACACGTCGCTGGCGTGCTCGATCGCCTGGTAGATCGGCACCGTCCCGATCGGCACCGGCGACGCGGCGATGATCGCCTCGCGGATCGCGTCGATGTTGCCGCCGGTCGAGAGGTCCATCACCGTGTCGGCGCCGTAGTGCACGGCGTGATGCAGTTTCTCGAGCTCGCCGTCGATGTTCGACTCGACCGCCGAATTCCCGATGTTGGCGTTGATCTTCACCGACGCCACCTTGCCGATGGCCATCGGATCGAGGCGTTGGGCCAGGTGATTGACGTTCGCGGGGATGATGAGTCGGCCGATCGCGACCTCGTCGCGAATCGTCTCGGGCGGGAGACCTTCCCGCTCGGCGACGCGGCGCATCTCGGGGGTGATCGTGCCCTGACGGGCGTGGTACATCTGCGTGCGGCAGGTCATGCGGACTCCCTTCGCCGGTACGAACCGGATCAGGTTCTGAGGGTGTGATCTCAGCCCGCCGGGCGTTGACTACTGGCGGGCACCCCTGTCTCGAATGAATCTAACGCGGCCTAACGGCCTTCGTCCACGATCATGGTCACGAAAGCGGGCGTCCTACACCTCGCGCGGCTTGGGCGATCCGTAGCGCTCCGACGGGTCGTGCAGCTTCTCCCACTCGGAGCGGAACGCGAATGGGTCGAGGCCGCTCGCCTGGTCCACCGCGAGGATACCGTCCAGGTGGTCGATCTCGTGCTGCAGCAGCTCGGCCATGGGGCCCTCGAGCTCCATGCGGTGACTCTCCCCCTCGAGGTCCTGATACGTCAGCGAGACTCGATAGGCCCGCGTCACCTGGACGAGGAGGTTCGGGAAGGAGAAACAGTCGTCCCACACGACGAAATCCTCGGAGCCGACGTCCGTGATCTCCGGGTTCACCATCGTCCAGCGCTGCTTGCCCTTGATCTCGACGAACACGACGCGCACCGGCGCGCCGACTTGGGGGGCGGCGAGCGCCCGGCCCATCTTGTACTTGGCGCGCGCCGATCGGAGCGTATCCCGCAGGTCGTCGGCCACCAGGCGGACGGCGGGCGACTTCGGGTCTTGGACCCGCTCGCAGCGGACCCGCAGGATCGGGTCGCCGAGTTGGCGAATGCGACGGATAGCCATGGGGGTGGGGAATGTGGCGATTTGGCGCTGGCGTGCAACTCGGGATAACGTAGGAGCTATGTCCCTGGCAGGGGTGGTGTTGGCGGCCGGCCGGTCGGCCCGGATGGGGTCCCCCAAGGCCCTGCTGGACTTCCGTGGCCAGCCGTTCGTGGTGCGGATCCTTGAGGCGCTCGAGGCCCTCGAGGTGAAGACGCGGGTCGTCGTGGTGGGGCCCGACGCCCCCCGCATCCGGCCCGCCCTCGCTGGCCACGAGTGCCTGATCGTCGAGAACGCCGACGTGGACGGGGGCCCGATCGCCTCGCTCCGCGCCGCGCTGCGTGCCCTGCGCACGGTACAGCCAAGGGCCGCGCTCGCGTGGCCCGTAGACCTGCCCCACGTGAGGGTGGAGACCGTCGAGCGCCTGCTCGAGACCCACCGGCGCTCGGGTGCGCCTGCGGTCGTGCCGACGTTCGCCGAGCGGCGCGGCCATCCGGTGGTGTGGGGCGCGGCGCTGTTCGAGGAGCTGCTCACCAGCGAGGCCGCGACGCGGCACGGGGCCCGGGCGGTGCTGCACGCCCACGCCGCGGAGATCGCCGCGGTGGCCGTGGACGACCCGGCGGTGATCGACGACCTGAACACGCCGGAGGACTACGAGCGGCTGGTGCGGGAGATCAATCGGGACGCCTACTGAAGCCTACGGCTCGAGGCGGTGTCCGACTTCGGCGAGCCCCACAGCTCCGAGCACCGCCCGCGCGAGCGGGAACAAGACCTCGTTCTCCCGTGCGATGTGCGCCCGGAGCAGGTGCACGAGGTCGAGGGCGACATCGGCGGTGCGGTGCGGGTCGGCGTCGTGGAGGGCGGCGGCCAGCTTGCGCTCGAGGGACCGCAGCTCAGCGTGCTCGTCCACGAACACCACCGTCGGTGCTGCGTCGCCGAGGAGCGGGAACAACGCCCGTTCCTCGCGTTCGTTGTGCTCCCGCACCGCGCTCGCTAGGAAGTCGTGCACCTCCTGCGCCCGGGCGAGGTGCGGCGCCGCGGGCTCCCCGGCGCGGAGTCCCAGGGCCGCGGTCTCAAGCGATGCGAGGGCGGCCAGCGCGTGCGCGTGCTCGATCTCGAATTGGCCCAGGGGATCGCCGATCACGGCGTCACGACCCAGCGCACGCCCTCGCCCCGCCGCAGCCGGTCCAACCCTTCGTTGATGTCGGCAAGTGGAATCGTCCCGCTCACGATCGGCTCGAGCTGCAGCGTGCCGGAGGCGACGAGGCTCAGGATCTCGCGGTACTCCCCCGCGCCGCAGCCCAAGCTGCCCACGATTTCCAGCTCGTAGTACATCAACCGCGCGGCGGAAAGCGACACCGGCTCCTGCGAGTAGCCGATCACGCACAGCCGTCCACCGCGGCGCAGCAGGCCGAAGGCCAGCTCGATCGTCGCGGGGTTGCCGATCGCCTCGATGGCGACGTCCGCCCCGCCGTCGGTCAACTCGCGGATCTTCTTGTCGACCCGATCCATCCCCGTGGTGTTGATCACGGCCCAGGCGCCGAGCCGCTTCGCCAGATCGAGCCGGGCGTCGTTCAGGTCGAGCGCGATCACGCGCCCGCCTGCGGCCGCCGCGCACTGCACGACGTTGAGGCCCACGCCGCCGCAGCCGACGACGACGACCGACTCGCCCAGGCGCACCTTGGCCCGGCGCCGCACGGCGTGGAACGGCGTGGACAGGGCGTCGGCGATGATGCAGGCCCGCTCGAGCGGCAGCGCTTGCGGCACCAGGAGAAGGTCCTTGGCGGGCACGACGACGAGCTCCGCGTAGCCGCCGTCGATGTTGTTGCCGAGCATCACCATCTGGCTGCACAGGTTCTCGCGGCCCTGGCGGCAGTAGTCGCACTGCCCGCACCCGAGCACGGACGGAATGAGGACGCGGTCACCCACGGCGCGCCCCGTGACGCCCGGGCCGAGCTCGGCCACGACGCCGGCGGCCTCGTGGCCCAGGATCAGCGGCGGCGCCTTGAACGTCTTCACGCCGTGGTCGATGTAGTGGAGATCGGTGTGGCATAGCCCGCATCCGGCGACGCGCACCACCACCTCTCCCCGTGCGGGACGCGGGTCCGGTACCTCGGCGATTTCGAGCGGCCGCTGGGGGCCGTAGAACACGGCGGCCTTCATCTCATGCCCTCCGGCGCGTGTAGATGACGCGAAACACCCCGGCCTGCACGAGCAGGCACGATGCGCATTCTTCGCGCATGTCCTCCGGGGTGAGGGGCTCGGCACGCACGTCGAACCCGGCTCGCGTGTAGATCTCGACCGCCTCGCGGGCGCGCGCGGGGTCGGCCACGAAGCGCCGCTCCCAGCCGGCGTCAGGCACCGGCGGGCGGGGCATGGGCTTCCGCGGCGGCAAGCCGACGCAGTCGGCGTTGGCCCAGCAGCCCGGCGCCGAATGCCGCCGTGAACTGGACCAGCTCGCCCGCCGGGACGTTGACGGCCGCGCCGAGCGCGCTGCGGACCACGTCCGCCATCCGCCCGAAGCGCAGGATCCCGCCGATGAGCGTGAACTCGGGCTCCATCCGCACCCGGTTCATCAGCTGCACCGAGCGGTCCACGAGCGATACGAAGGCTCCATGCATGATGTCGGCGGGGGCGGCGCCCTCCGAGAGGTGATTGATGACTTCCGACTCGGCGAATACGGCGCACACGCCGGAGATCGGCACCGGCGACTTCGAGGTCGCGACGAGCGGCCCGATCTCATCGGTGCCGTACCCCATGTACCGGGCGGTCTTTTCCAGAAACGCGCCGGTGCCGGCGGCGCACTTGTCGTTCAGGCGGAAGCTCTGGACCTTGCCGTCCGCTCCGAGGCGGCTCGCTTTCATCGTCTGGCCGCCGACGTCCAGGATCGTCCGCGTGTTCGGGAAGAAGTGCGTGGCCCCGCGCGCGGCGGCCGTGAGGTCGGTGACGGAGGCGTCGCCGAGGCCGACCTGATGGCGGCCGAACCCCGTCGTCACGAGGTAGGCGACGTCGCCCCGCACGAGGCCTGCTGCAGCGAGCGCCCCCGCCAGCGCCCGTTCGGCCGCCTGCACGAGCTTGAACCCTGTCGGCTCCATCGCGCGACCCAAGATCGAGCCGTCCTCAGCGACCACGACGGCCTTCGTGTACGTCGAGCCGATGTCGATGCCGGCGGTGCGACTCACGCGGCCCCCCGCTTCACCTCGGCGGCGTGCCCCGGTGCCCGCGCCGCGACGATGCGGTCGAGGGCGAACAGGGCGGCCCCGAGCGCACCCATGAAATGGGCCTCGTCCCCGACGTTGACCGACAGGCCGAGACGCCTGTTGAGGGTCTCGACCATCGCCCGATTCTTCGTCACGCCCCCGGTGAACGTCACCTCCGGCTCGATCCCCACGCGCCGTAGCAGGCCGATCGAGCGCGCCGCGATCGACTCGTGCACGCCGAGCAGGATGTCCTCGATCTTCTTGCCCTTGCCGAGCCAGGACAACACCTCCGACTCGGCGAACACGGTGCAAGTCGTGGTGATCTTGACCGCTCGCTCGCCGCGCAGGGCGGTGGGGCCGAGCTCGGCGAGCGGGAGGTCGAGAGCGGCGGCCGCCGCCCCCAGGAACCGGCCGGTCCCCGCGGCGCACTTGTCGTTCATGCAGAAGTCCTGGATTTCGCCCGACGGCTGGACGCGGATCGCCTTGGTGTCCTGCCCGCCCATGTCCAGTACCGTCCGCGTCTGCGGGAACATGTGCACGGCACCGCGCCCGTGGCAGCTGATCTCGGTGACTTGGGTGTTGCCGAACGTCACCTTGTAGCGGCCGTACCCCGTGCCGACGACGAACGCGACCTCTTCTTCCGGGATGCCCGCGTTCTCCAGTGCCGCGTGAAAGGCGGTCTCGGCCGCGCGCATCACGTTGGCGCCGGTGTCGGTGAGCGCCCGCCCGATGATCGCGCGGGCCTCGTCGACGATCACCGCCTTGGTCTGCGTGGACCCGACGTCCACGCCTGCAGCATATGCCATACCGTCCCCCCCTTACGCCGAAGCCGCGGCCGCCTGTTGGCGGCGCGAGGCCAGGCCCTCGAAGAACGCGTCGATTCGGTTCTTCATTTGCGCTTCGGACACTACCCGCCGGTCCATGAGGTCCGACTCGATGAACAGGCTCGGCAGGTCCCGCACGGCCATGAGCGCCCGTCGCGTGTCGGCCAGCCCCGTCGACACCGTCCGGCAGCTCTTGATCGGATGGAAAACCACGCCGTCCGCGGCGTGATCATCGATCATGTCGACCAGCGCCTGGGTCTGGAAGAACATGCTGTCCATGGCGTTGCGGACCCCGAGCAGGACGCCCTCGGCCAGACTCTCGATGGGACGCGCGAGGTCGTAGGCGAAGCCGAGATTCGCCCCGCCCGAGGCGAACCGGAGGTAGGTCGAGTTCACGAACACCCCACCCCAGTCGCTGAACAGCTCGGAGAAGCGGCGGAAGATCGGATAGCAGGGCACGCCGACGAAGATCAACCGCCACTTCTCCTCGATCGGCGTCCCGATCCCGTGCTCGGCCTTGTAGGTCATTTCCTCGACGAGGTCTGTGAAGAAGGCCGCTCCCTGGGCGGTGCCGCGAAAGCCGTTCGCGACGCCAAGGAAGATGGTGCCATCGGAGAGCGCGTTGAACACGGCCGGCCGGCTGCGGTTGAGCTCGAGCACCCGTTGCCACCCGGCGCCCAGCGTGTTCGCGTGCCCCATGTGCTCGCGCAGCCGGTCGATGTCGAAGCGCTTCCCCGACACCCGCTCGCACAGCGTGATCAGCTCCACGAGCTGTGCCTCCACGTAGCGCCGGTCGCGTTCGAAGTCGTCGGAGCGGGGCGCCGAGGCGAGCCCGGCGCCCCGCGAGCCGGGGACGTCGAGCGTGAACAGCGGCATGCCGTACATCCGTTCCCAGATCTCGCCCCACTTGATGTAGGTGTTGCAGGCGTTGGTGCACACCGCGAGCGCGGGCTTGGGGATCTTCCCCATGGGGTGGGCGCCGCCGCGCAGCTGGACCGCAACATCGGCCTTGACGTAGCCACAGATGTCGGTCGAGTAGCCGTAGTTCTCGGCCTCGTTCAGGTACTCGTGCGCCACTCGGCGCACCGCGGTTTGCAGCGAGTTGATCTCCGGAAACACGATCGGGAAATCGAAGACCCGGAGCAGCTCGCACAGGCTGCCCATCACGAACACGTACGCGGCTCCGCGCCCCTCGTCGGCCGCGGCGGTGAGTCCCTGGAACCACTCGCGGAACAACCGGGCTCCGGTGTCGCTCCCCCGCCCGACGATCGTCGCTTCAGGTGCCGATTGGTCCATGGCCGCCTCAATCAAACAGCAGGTTCTCGACGAAGGTCTCGAGTTGGATCTCGAGCTGGTCGAAACTCGACATGTTCTCCTCGAACTCACTCACGAAGTACCGGATGCCTCGCTGGTCGAGCGCGCGCGTGTGCACCACCAGCTCCTCGAGCCCCGGTTCGCACATCTTCGCCGCCATCAGGATGGCGGCCTGTGCGCCGGAGCTTTCGATGCGCTCGAGCAGCATCCGGTCCTTGGGCTTGCGGAGATCGTGCTGCACCGGACTGTGCGCCGACCGCTCGATGTAGGATTCGGCAAGAGCGAACAGCGGATCGCCGTCCGCCGGCACGTCCTCGACGATCCAACGCAGGCCGATCAGGAGATCGTCGTCCACCACGTAGCAGGAGCGGGCAATGGCGCGCAGCAAGTCGAGCGGCGGCTGCTCGCAAAACCCGCCTTCGACGATCACGCGGATCTTGTCCTGCCGCGGCGTCGGGCGGCGCTCCAGCAGCGGCAGCGCCGTCTGCAGCAGCGCGTTGTGCTCCTCGCGCGGCAGGATGCCGGCGAGCGCCACCAGCACGTAAGCCTCGTCGGCCGGCACGAGCCAGGGGCGCTCGCGCCGCAGCGCGTACAGCCGGCGCAGCAGCGCGCGGTTTTCGTTGAAGACGGCGATCGAGCGGCGCAGGTCGGCGTCGGTGATCGGCCGCCCGGCGATGTCCTGGCAGACCTGCCGGATCCGGTCGTATTCGTCGCGCAAATAGCGGCTGGCGAAGGCGGAGTTCGGGTTCTGAGGCAAGTAGAGGATGCGGCAGGGATACGGGAAGTTGCGGCCCCAGACCCCCGCCAGGTTGCGCGCCGCGTCGCAGATCGGGTGCGTCACGAACGCTTCCATCTCCACCCGTTTCGAGAGCACCAGCTCGAGCGACGTCTTGATGATCGAGCAGAGGTAGGAGCCGAACCGGGATTCCGCTTGGGTGGGCTCGATCGGAGCCCCGCGCACCTTGAACGGCAGCAACCCGCCGGCGTGCGCGATCTCCTCGGGGAAGTAGACCTGGAAGTGTCCGATCACCTTTCCCCCGCCTGCGCGCCAGCGGCGCACGGTCGGGAAGTCGGCGTCCTCCACCAGCTCCCGGCAGCGGTACAGCATTTCCTCCAGCGGTTGGTCGCGCCATTCCGGGAAGACGACCGCGGGGGCGGAAGCGACGGCCGTCATGCGTGGCTCCACGCCGGCTGGCGCTTCTCCGAGAAAGCGCGCAATCCTTCGACCGCATCGTGCGTCTCCATCAGGTCGTGCACGTAGGCGTGCCCCGCCTGGCGGAGCGCTGCGCGGCGGGCGTCCGCGCCGGGACCCCGCAGGGCGCGCTTCGTGGCTCGCAGCGCCGCGGCGCTGTGACGCGCGATCCGCTCCGCCACGTCGCCCGCTACCTGGTCCACCGCATCGTCGGGAGCGAGGCGTGCGACCAACCCGCAGCGCTCCGCCTCCGCGGCTGAGATCGGATCCCCCGAGTAGATCAGCTGCGCCGCGAGGCCGGCGGGCAGCTTGGCGGGCAGGAGGACCACGGCGGCGGGTGGGAAGACGCCGAGCACGATCTCCGGTTGCCCGAACGACGCCCCTGCGCCGGCGATGATGATGTCCGCCGGTTGGATCAACTCGAACCCGCCTCCCAGGCACTTCCCGCGCACGGCGGCGATCACGGGGAGCGGAAAGGCGTCGATTTGCGCGACGGTCTCGAGAAATTCGGGGATGAGGGTCAGGTGGTGCGGCGGCACGTGCTCGCCGACGTCGGCGCCCGCCGAGAAGTGCTTGCCCCGGGCGCACAGGAGCAGGACACGGAGGGAGAGCTCCGCGGCGAGGGCCCCGAGCTCCCGGCGCACGGCCGCGAGCTCGGTACGGGTCAGGATGTTGAGCGGCGGGTGGTCGAGCACCAACCGCCCGACGCCTGCGGTCACCGCGCTCGTCACGGTCATGGTCGCCTCATCCCGGGGTGCCCCCGAGCAGCTGGCCGCCGTCCACGGGAAGCACGGTCCCCGTGATGAAGCTGGCCGCGTCGTCGCACAAGAACCGCACGGCGTGCGCCACGTCGGCCGCTTCGCCGTAGCGGCCCAGTGGCGTGCGGGCGAGCGCCCGCGCCCGCAG
>JBGPOM010000024.1:0-11589 GCA_041488075.1 Gemmatimonadota bacterium | reverse complement strand
TCATCGACGCCGATGCGCCGCTCGCGTTCGGGTCCGATTGGACCGTGGCGCCCCTCGACCCGCTGCTCGGCGTCTATGCCGCGGTCACGCGCCGCACCCTCGACGGAAAGTATCCGGGCGGTTGGGTGCCCGACCAGAAGATCACCGTGGGTGAAGCGCTCCGCGCCTACACCTCCGGCAACGCCTGGGCGACGTTCATGGAGCAGAAGTGGGGGGCGCTCGCCACGGGGCGGTACGCCGACATCGTGGTGCTCGACCGGGATCTCTTCGCGGTGCCGGCCGAGGCGATCGGGAGCGTGAAGGTGCGGTACACGATCGTGGGGGGGAGCATCGTCTATCAGAAGCCCTGAGTCTCACCCCGAGTACTTGAACCCCGCCTCCTGTAGGGTGAGCGCAACGCCATCGGCGTGCTCGACGCCCGCCGCGACGACCTCGCCGAGCACGAGGGTGTGATCCCCCGCCGGGAGCGTGGCGACGACGCGACACTCCACCCAACCCAGCGAGTCGGCGAGCACCGGGACTCCCGAGACGGGGCCCGGCTTGGTCTTGATTCCCTTGAGCTTCTGAGGCGCCTGCTCCGAGGTGCGGCCCAGCTTGCCCGCCAAGTCCCGTTGGCCCTGTTGCAGCACGCTGATGGCAAAGTGATGCGAGTCGCGCATCATGTCGATGGTCTTGGAGGAGTTCTCCACCGCGACGACCACCATCGGCGGCTCGAACGCCGCTTGGGTTACCCAGTTGGCGGTCATCGCGTGCTCGTCGCCCCCTGAGGCGACCGTGACGGCGTAGAGCCCATAGGGGAAGTGGCGGAGGACGGTCTTCTTCGCGGCCTGGTCCATGGGTCTCCTATTGGTTGGTGGAATATTGACCGCTCGCGGACCGCGCGCCAAGCTCTTGGCTCCGGCGCCGAAGTAGGGCATTTTTAGAGCCCATGGCGACTCGTACCCGCTCCGCGGCGAAGACGGCTCGGCCCGCGAAGGCCAGCCTCACGAAAGCCGACCTCCTCGACATCTACCGGTTGATGTTCTTGTCGCGCCGCATGGACGACAAGGAGATCCAGCTCAAGCGGCAAAACAAGATCTTCTTCCAGATCTCGGGAGCGGGGCACGAGGCGGTGCTGGTCGCCGCGGGCAAGGCCCTCCGGCCCGCCTACGATTGGTTCTATCCGTACTATCGCGACCGGGCCCTCTGCCTCGCCCTCGGCATGACGCCGACCGAGATGTTGCTCTCGGCGGTGGGCGCCGCCGAGGACCCGAACTCGGGCGGGCGGCAGATGCCTTCCCATTGGGGTCACAAGGCGCTCAACATCGTCAGCCAGTCGAGTCCGACGGGGACCCAATTCCTCCAGGCGGTAGGCTGCGCCGAGGCCTGGCTCCGACTCGCCGTCCCCCTCCCCGTCGAGGATGACGTCGTCTACTGCTCCTGTGGGGACGGCACGACCAGCGAGGGTGAGTTCTGGGAGGCTCTGAACAGCGCGAGCAATCTGAAGCTCCCGGTGCTGTTCCTGGTGGAGGACAACAAGTACGCCATCTCCGTGCCGGTCGAAGTCCAGACCGCCGGCGGCTCGATCTCGAAGCTCATTCGCAACTTCCCCGACCTGCTGGTCGAGGAGGTCGACGGTTGCGATCCCGTCGCGTCGTACGAGGTCATGGTTCGAGCCGCGGAGTGGTGCCGCCAGCGCAAAGGGCCCGCGCTCGTCCACGCGCACGTGACGCGTCCGTACTCGCACTCGCTGTCTGACGACGAGATCCACTACAAGCCGCCCCGGGAACGGGACGACGAGGCGAAGCGCGATCCCCTCACCAGCTTCCCGCAGCGGCTCGTGGCCGAGGGCGTGGCCAGCGAGGCGGAGATCGCGGCGATCAAGGCGCAGGTGGAAGAGGAGATCCAGGTCGCCGCCGACATGGCCCTCGCCTCGCCCCAGCCGAAGCCCGAGACGGCGCTCTTGTGGGTGTACTCGCCCGATGTGGACCCCACCTCGGAGCAGTTCGATACCGAGGACGATCCGCATTTCACCGGCGAGCCCACCACCATGGTGGACCTCCTGAACGGTTGCATGAAGGACGAGATGGTGCGCGATCCGCGCATTCTCGTGTTCGGCGAAGACGTCGCCGACGTCAGCCGCGAGCAGTACCTGAAGGCCGTGAAGGGGAAGGGCGGCGTGTTCAAGGTGACCTGGGGGTTGCAGCGCCAGTTCGGCGGCGACCGGGTCTACAACTCGCCCCTCGCGGAGGCCAACATCGTCGGCCGCGCGATCGGCCTCGCGACGCGGGGCTTGAAGCCCGTAGTCGAAATCCAGTTCTTCGACTACATCTGGCCGGCCTACCATCAGCTGCGCAACGAGCTCGCCACGCTGCGGTGGCGGTCGAGCAACGCGTTCGCTGCCCCCGTCGTGGTCCGGGTGACCTACGGCGGCTACCTCAAGGGCGGCTCGGTGTATCACTCGCAAACGGGCGCCGTGGTCTTCACGTCCGTGCCCGGGCTGCGCGTCATCTGTCCCGCCACCGCACTCGACGCCAACGGCTTGCTGCGCACCGCCATCCGCTGCGACGACCCCGTGCTGTTCCTCGAGCACAAGCACCTCTACCGCCAGACGTACAACAAGGCGCCGAACCCGGGTCCGAACTTCATGATTCCGTTCGGCAAGGCCAAGGTCGTGCGGGAGGGCACGCACCTGACCGTCATCACCTACGGCGCCGTCGTGCAGCGCTCGCTCGTCGCCGCCAAGCAGCTCGACGAGCAGGGCGGCGTGAGCGTCGAGGTGATCGACTTGCGGTCGCTGTCCCCTGTTGACTGGGAGGCGATCGAACGCTCGGTCCGCAAGACGAACAAGGTGATCGTGGCCTACGAGGACTCGCTCTCGTGGGGCTACGGCGCCGAGATCGCGGCGCGCATCGCCGACCAATGCTTCCCCTGGCTCGACGCGCCGGTCAAGCGCGTCGCGTCCACCGACACCTTCGTGGCGTACGCCCCCGACCTCGAGGACTTCATTCTGCCCCAGGTGGAGGACCTCGCGCAGGCGATGCGCGAGTTGCATGCGTTCTAAGGCGGCCGTGTTGAAAAGTCGTTGAGCTGGTGGGCGCTCGACGCTGGCGTGAGCGTGACCTGGTCAATATCTTCGACCGATGCCAGCCCCGCTTAGATCCACGGCCGAACCCACGGTCGCGGAGAAGTTCCTCGCCAGAGATCAGGCCCTCGCACAGAATCCTGCCATCCTACGGACCAAGCACCGCGTGGTTCTCGGAGACGCGCGAGAGATGCGCGAGCTGTCGCTTCCCGAGTCCATTCACCTCGTCGTGACCTCCCCTCCCTATTGGACGCTCAAGGAGTATGACGGAGGGGCAGGAGGGGATCAGCTCGGTCACGTGCAGGATTACGAGCGCTTCCATGACGAACTCGACCGTGTTTGGCGGCGGTGCTGGGATCTCCTCGTGCCAGGGGGGCGTCTCTGCGTCGTTGTCGGTGACGTCTGCCTACCGCGCCGCAAGGTTGGGCGGCACTTGGTCATGCCATTGCACGCCGACATCAGCATACGCTGCCGCGAGATCGGTTTCGACTACCTGACTCCGATCCTGTGGTACAAGATTGCGAATGCGGTGACGGAGGTAGTTGGCAACGGAGCACCCTTCCTCGGCAAGCCGTACGAGCCAAACGGCATTGTTAAGAATGATGTTGAGTACATTCTCCAATTCCGGAAGCCCGGCGCATACCGTAGCCCCACGCCGGAGCAGCGCACACTCAGCGTCCTTGATAAAGAAGATCACGCCCGTTGGTTTCGGGCGATTTGGACGGATGTGCCTGGCTCCACTCGCGAGCGGGGTCATCCCGCACCGTACCCGGTCGCGCTCGCATACCGCCTGATCCGCATGTTTTCGTTTGTGGGAGATACCGTGCTCGATCCGTTCCTGGGAACGGGAACCACGACCGAGGCCGCCTTACGAGCGTACCGGTCGAGCATCGGCTACGAGATCGAGCGCGCTTACTTCCAGGGCGTCCGGGAGCGGTTTCAGCAGATCGAGGCCGGTGCGGACATCGAGTTTGTGGGTGGTGCGTAGGTCTTGATGGTCTACAGGCTCCTACAGGCCTTTGAAGCGGCCTTCTCGGGGCACCCGTATTACCATCGTAACCAGACGATCGGCAACTTCGTCGCCTCGCATCTATACGAAGATCTGATCGATCTCGGGCGCTCTCGGAAGCTCGTCGACCGCACTCTCGCTGGCCGGTACGTCGTAAACACATCCAATTTGGTCAAGGGTCGAACGGGTCGTCGAGGCGACGGTACGTTCGGGGAACTCATCCCTGGAGAGCAAGGAAACTCCGAAACCGGGTTCAGAGTTTTGCGAGGACCCGTTGCTTCGATTCTCGTCGGGGCGGAGGTCAAGATCTTGGCGAAAGCCATGATCAAGAGATCGACCGCGTCATCAACGACCTCGTGTCACAGTCGCAGACGTTCAGACAGCAGACCAGTAATGTCATCTCGGTTGGTATCGTCGGAATCAACTTCTCTGAAGCCTATACGAGCTACGAGGGGGACCGGACCTATCCCGCCAAGCCGGCTCCTGCCAAGGAAGCTCCCGCAGCCCTTCAGCGAGTTACTCAACACGCGGCGCCCGCGTTCGACGAGCTGCTCGTGCTGAAGTTCCGCGCAACGAACGTGTCTCCATATCCCTTTGAGTGGGTCGATGCGCGAGATACAACACAGGGATACGCGGCGGCGCTCCTCAGGCTTAGCTCGCTTCTTGACAAGCGGATTCAGGACTAATGAGGGCCCGCAACGCGCTTGCCTACAGCCTGCTGTTCTTTCTCTCTGGGGCCACCGGGCTCGTCTACGAGCTGCTGTGGGTCCGCGTGCTGTACCAGTCGTTCGGCTCCACCATCCAGTCCGTCACCACCGTCGTCGCCGCCTACATGGGCGGCCTCGGCCTCGGCGCCTGGCTCTTCGGCCGCCTCGGCGACCGGCGGGCGCGGCCCGCGGCCCTGTACGGCTGGCTCGAGGTGGCGATCGGCGTCTTCGGCATCTGCTCACCCCTCGTGCTCGGCTTGGCGCACCGGCTCTACGTCGGCGTGGCCGGAGCAGCGGGTCTCGGAGCGGGCGCGAGCGTCGCGCTGCGCTTCGGCCTTGCCGCGCTCGTCCTGCTCATCCCCACGACCCTCATGGGCGGCACCCTGCCCGTGCTCACCCACGCCTTCATGGGCGCGGATCGCAGCCGCCTACGGCCGTCGCTTGGGCGGCTCTACGGGCTCAACACGCTCGGCGCCGTCGTCGGCACGGCCCTCGCCGGCTTCTTCCTCATCGAGTACGTCGGCGTCCGGGCCAGCCTGTGGCTTACCGCCACGACCAATCTCGCGATTGGCGGTGCCGCGCTGTGGCTTGGAGGCGGCGCGAGCTCGGCCGAACCCGAGCGCTCTGAAAGGACTCCCTTCGGTCGCGAGCCCGGGGAACACCAAACCCCTCCTCGCGACATCCTTCGCACGCTCGCCCTCACCCTCCTCGCTCTGACCGCGTTCGCGTCGCTGCTCGACGAGATCGCGTGGACCCGGGTGCTGGTGATGATCGTCGGCGGGTCCACATACGCCTTCACGCTCATCCTGCTGGTCTTCCTGCTCGGCATCGGGTTCGGCAGCGTCCTGGTCGCGCGGCGCAGCGGCGCTCGCGCCGATACGGCCGCCGCCGCCGCGCTCGCCCAGGGGCTGACGGGCGTGGGCGCGGCGGCGCTGTTCGTCTTCTTCGGGCTGCTGCCGGCCTACATCATCGCGGTCTTCCAGATTCCACAGCTCGGCGCGGTGCCGCGCCTGTTGCTGATGGGGGTGGCTGTGGGCGCGGTCGTCCTGGTCCCGGCCCTCGGCATGGGGATGACGTTCCCCCTCCTGGCCGAGCTGACGGCCCGGGACCGCGCGAGCGGCGCCGAGGTCGGCCGGGCCTATGCCCTCAACACCGTCGGCAGCATTTTCGGCGCCGTGCTGACGGGCTTCGTGCTCGTCGTCGCCTGGGGTACCCAGGCAACGCTACGGGCAGGGCTCGTCCTCAATGGACTGGCGGCGCTGGCGCTCGCCTGGGCGGCGGCGCGGGGCATCGCCCAGGGGTCGAGCGAGCATCGCCGCCTGCGAGTCCGCGTGCTCGGCGCGGGAGTGCTCGCGACCGCCGCCCTCGTGGTCGCCGTCGCCGCCCCCGGCTGGAGCACGCGGCTCATCGACCTCGGGCCCACGATCTACGCGCGCGAGCACATGACTCCCGCCATCCGCCGCGCCTTCCTCGAACACCGCGGCGTACGGCAGCTCGCCTTTCGGGAGGGCTGGAATGCCACCGTCAGCGTGTGGGACGGCGAAGCCGGCCGTTCGCTGCGCGTGAACGGCAAGGTGGACGCCTCCGACCGCGGCGACATGGACACGCAGATCATGCTGGGCATGGCGCCGGTCGCGGCGCGGGCCGGCGCCGCTTCAGCGCTCGTCATCGGCTATGGGAGCGGCGTCACCACGCGGGTGCTCGCCGCCGTGCCGGGCATGACCCGCGTGCGGGTCGTCGAGATCGAGCCGGCGGTCCTCCAGATGGACAGCCTGTTCCACCATGTGAACGACACGGTGCTCGCCCGGCCCAACGTGACGGCCGTCGTGGACGATGCCCGCAGCGCCCTGCAGCTCGGGCGCGAGCGTTATGACGTGATCGTGTCGGAGCCGTCGAACCCGTGGGTTGCTGGCGTCGCCACGTTGTACACGCCGGAGTTCTTCCGCATCGTGCGCGCGCGGCTCGAGGACGACGGCGTGTTCAGCCAGTGGATTCAGCTCTACCAGCTGCCATTGCCGATCGTTGCCGGAATCGTGCGCAACGTGCGGGAGGTCTTTCCCTACGTCGAGGTGTGGTTCGCCCAGTCGAGCGATTTGATGGTGGTTGCGTCCCCCCGGCCGATCTCCTACGACCGCGCCTGGCTCGCGCGACTGGTCGGTCCGCAAGGTGCGCTGGGGGAGATCGGACGGGATTGGCTTGGCATCGATGAGCCCGACCAGTACTTCGGGCGGCGACTGCTCGGCGGTGCCGGCGTCGCCCGCCTGGTGGAGCGCGCCCGGTTCGCGCACTCGGACGACCGGCCGCGGCTCGAGTTCGTGGCGGCGCGCCGCTTCCTCGACGCCGATGGCGCTCCCGGTGTGTTCGACTCCTTGATGGCCATCGCGGGAGGTGCCGGTGGAGGCCCCTCACCGTTCCTCCTGGTGCGGACCCTCACCGGCCGCCGCACCGACGCGGGTGTGCTCCCGTACCTCGATGCCGTACGCCGCGCGCAGCCGGACGTGGCCGAGTGGCAGGTTCGGACGGCGATCGTACGCCTCGGCATGGGCGATACGACGTACGCCGACTCGACGTTGCGGCGCGTGCTGGCGCGCGGTCCCCGGGGGGATGCTCTGCTGTTGCGCGCCATGATCGCGACGGCCCGGAGCGAGCCGCAGGCGCCCCGGCTGCTGGCGGCGGCGCTCGGCGCCGGCGGGGATACGGCGCAGGCACGGGCCGCGCTCGCCCTCCTCGCCGTGCGCGATGAGCGGTGGCGGGATGCCGGGGTCGAAGCGCGAAGCGCGCTCGCGGCCGCGCGCGGAACGTTCAGACGTCCATTCCCCGCGCAATTCCTGTTCGAGGCGCTGTCGCGGCTCGCCCTGAACGGCCCCCCCGCCCTGGCGGACAGCGTCGTGGCGTACGCGGTCGCCCGCCGTCCCGCGTCGGCGCGCTACCGCGAGCTGCGGACCGTGACGGCGCTGCGCTCGGGCCGTTGCGACGAGGCCGCGACGATGTTCGTGGAGCTCCTGGACTTCGGGATCGAGCGGGAAAACGGGCCGGCCCTGGTGCGGGAGTGCTGGGCCGCGAACCGATGAGCTAGGGCCGGGGGCCCTCGCGGAGCACGTCCTGGATCTCCACCGCCGCCGCGATCGCATGATCGACGTCGCGGGACAGCGCCCGCGCCTGCTGCGTGGCGTTCGTCAAGTCGCTCAACACGGCCGCCACGCCGGCGGACCGGAGGCGCAACAGGTCGAATCGGACGTTCTGCATCGCCATCACGCAGGATTCGATCTGCTCTTCCACGCGCCGGCGGCGCGTCAACAGATCGGTGAGTGCCTGGCGCTGCCGCTCGAGCAGGCTGAGCTGCCGCTCGCGCTCGGTGCCCTCCTCGTGACGTTTCACCGAGTCAATCCGGTCCTCGAGGCGCGCCAGCGCGCCCTCGTCGACGTCGGCGCTCATCCCGTGCAGCATCCGCGCGAGGTCCTCGGCGCGCTTGAGCAGCGCGTCCACCGTCACGACGACGTCGGGCAATAATTGCCGCTCCGACGCCGGCACACGTTGCATGATCTTCAGGATGGCTTCCCGGTCGCTCCGCGCCTGCCGCACCGTCTCCGTCTGGTGGCCGAACTCCTCAGTGGTCGCCGGAAGGCTGGCAGCGCCCCGCGAAAGGCCGAGCCGGGCTTCGGCGCCGTCGGGCGCGGCGGGCCGGTGCAATACATCCCGCCACGAGTAGCCCGTCTGCCACAGCTTCATGTACTGCGGCAGCAGACCGAACGCCCCCCACGGAATCGCCACCCACAGCGACCAACTGAGGCCGCCTCCCTGGATCAGGTCGATCAACATCAGCCCGCCACAAACCGACGCCCAGGAGACGAATCCATCGCGGAACCGGGCGACGAGTTTCGGCTCGCCGCTCGCCGTGAGCTGCGACCCGGGGTCTTTCGCGGCGCCTCGCTTGCCGCGCCGCCGCGGTGACTCCGGCCGCGCGGGTACCGGCAACGCGGGCGGAGGCGGTGCGCCGAACCGGGTGCCGCCGCGCGTCCCGATCGTCCGGCGCGGCCGGTACGGCGGCGCGGTGCGGGACTCGAGCGTGCGACGGAGCGCGTCGGCCGTCGGCCAGCGAGCTTCCGGCTCCTTCTCGAGCGAGCGCATCACGCAGGCGGCGAGGTCATCGGGGCAGGTCGGCGCTTTGTCTTTCAGGTACGGCGCTTGCTCGGTGATCTGCTTCAGGAGCAGCCCCGGCACCGTCGGTGCCGAGAACGGCAGCTCTCCGGTGAGCATCTGGTAGCCCACGACGCCAAGGCTGTAGATATCCGAGCGGCCGTCGATCTCGCGGTCCCCGGCCGCCTGCTCCGGGCTCATGTAGTGGGGCGTCCCGATCGCCACGCCCGTGGCGGTCAGCGTGCCGGGGCCCGTGGTCGATGTCAGCGCCTTGGCGATCCCGAAATCGGTGAGCACCGTGCGGCCCCGGCTCCCCTCGAGCAGGATATTGTCCGGCTTCACGTCGCGGTGGATGATCCCGAGCGCGTGACCCGCGCCCAGGGCGTCCGCCGTTTCCATCAGGATGCGGCGGGCCTCCTCGGGGGGCAGCCGCCCGCGGCGCTTGAGGCGCGCCCCGAGCGACTCGCCGTCCACGTACGCCATCACGAAGTAGACGAGACCCTCAGGTCCCTCGCCGACGCTGTAGATCGGGACGATGTGGGGGTGCGACAGCCGGGCTGCGGTCTCCGCCTCGCGCAGGAAGCGGATGCGGATCTCCTCCCGGAACGCGAGGTCCGGGGGGAGCACCTTCACCGCGACTTGCCGCTTGAGGCGCTCGTCGCGGGCGTGGTAGACGACGCCCATACCGCCCCGCCCGATCTCTCCCTCGAGGGTAAAGGAGGAGCCGAGGGCCTGGGTCAGCCGCTGTGACAGCGAATCGCTCATTCGGGGTCGGCGAACATGCGCGGATAAGATTTAGCCGCATCGGGGCGGCCGTGCAACCGATTCAGCGACCGTTCCTTAGGCCGACTTGGCAGGCTCCGCCGCTTTGGCGGTGTTTCCTGGAACGTGGCTGCCGCCCGCGACGTTAGCGGGTGGCACGGACGGTGCACACGCTGCAGCCGTAATTGGCGCGTGCCTCCCTCAAATGGAGTCCTCATGTCTGAACGCATGACCCTACCGGTGCTGCCGCTGCGGGAAGCGGTGCTGTTCCCGGGTGTCAGCACTCCGATCGGTGCGGGCCGCCCCGCCACGCTGCGGGCCATCGAGGCCGCGCTGAAGCAGGACCAGCGCCTCATCTTCGCCGTCGCGCAGAAAGACAACGTCGACCAGGTCACCCCCGGGATCCTGTACACCACCGGCACGATCGCACGGATCGGCCAGGTCCAGCGCGGTCTCGCGGGGGTGCAGCTGATCCTGCATGGCGAGGCCCGCGCGACGGCGATTCACTACACCGAAAACAGCGGTCACTTGGAAGCGGTCGTCCGCGAGCTGGCGGATCTCCCGCCCCTGAGCCTCGATGACGCGGCATTCGTCGCGCTGCACCGCGAAGCGCGCCAGCGTGCCGCCGAGCTGGGTGAAAAGTCGGGGCTGCCGGAGGACGTCGTGAAGCAGGTCCTCGAGGGCGTCACCGACCCCGGCCGCCTGGCGGACCTCGTGGCCGGCCACCTGGACATCAAGCCGCTCGAGCGCCAGCAGCTGCTCGAGATGCTGTCCGTCGAGGACCGGCTGCGCCGCGTCCTCGTGCACGTCCAGCGGCAGATCGCCGTGCTCGATGCACAGGACGACATCAAGTCGCAGGTGCAGGAGGAGCTGGGGGAGCGCCAGCGTGAAATGCTGCTGCGGGAGCAGATGAAGGCTATCCGCAAGGAGCTCGGCGAAGGAGACGAGGGGACGGAAGTCGAAGAGCTGCGCAAGCGGCTCGACGCCCTCGATCTCCCGGAGGCCGCCCGCAAGGAGGTCGATCGCGAGCTCAGCCGCCTCGAGCGCGCCAGCCGCGACTCGATGGAGGCGCAGGTCATCCGTACCTACCTCGAGACCGTGGCCGAGCTGCCCTGGAACAAGCGCACCGAGGAATCCCTCGATTTGAAGCGGGCGGCGGAGATTCTGGAGGAGGACCACTACGGCCTGGGGGACGTGAAGGATCAGGTTCTCGAGTTCCTCGCCGTCCGCCAGCTGCGCCAGCGTCTGCCCGCGGCCGACGCGCCCGGCAACGACGACGACAAGCGCGCCAAGGGGCCGATCCTCCTGTTCGTGGGACCACCCGGGGTCGGCAAGACGTCGATCGCGAAATCCATCGCCCGCGCGATGGGCCGGCCCTACGTGCGCATCTCGCTGGGCGGCGCCCGCGACGAGGCCGACATCCGCGGCCACCGGCGTACCTACGTGGGCGCCATGCCGGGCCGCATCATCCAGGGCATGAAGCAGGCGGGGGCCAAGAACCCCGTGTTCCTGCTCGACGAGGTGGACAAGCTCGGGGTCTCCTTCCAGGGTGACCCAGCCTCGGCGCTGCTCGAGGTCCTCGATCCGGCCCAGAACGACTCGTTCACCGACCATTATCTCGGCGTGCCGTTCGACCTCTCCGAGGTGCTGTTCGTTGCGACGGCGAATTTCCTCCAGAACATCCCCGGGCCGCTGCTCGACCGGCTCGAGACCGTCAACTTCGCCGGCTACACCGAGCGCGAGAAGCTCGAGATCGCGAAGCGCTACCTTGTGCCGCGGCAGCTGCGCGACAACGGGCTCACCGCCGAGCACTTGACGGTGAGCGACGAGGCGCTCAGTGAGGTCATCGCGAGCTACACCCGCGAGGCCGGCGTGCGTCAGCTCGAGCGGGAGATCGGCAAGCTCGGCCG
>JBGPOM010000023.1:0-11778 GCA_041488075.1 Gemmatimonadota bacterium | reverse complement strand
GCGGGATGCGGATGTCGAGCGCGTCCTCGACTGCGCGGCACGAGGCCACCGCGTGCACGACCGTGCAGACGCCGCAGATGCGCTGGGTAAACGCCCAGGCGTCCCGCGGGTCCCGGCCCTGCATGATGATCTCGATGCCGCGGAATTGCGTGGACGTGGCCCACGCGTTGGTGATGCGCCCGTTCTCGGCCTGCGCCTCGATGCGGAGGTGGCCTTCGATCCGGGTGATGGGGTCGACGACGACTCTAGTCGTGGCCATGGCCGCCTCCCTCTTCCTTCTTCTCTGTGGGCTGGATCACGGCCAGGGCCCTGCGGCGTTCCCGCACCTGGTGGACACCCGTCGCGACCGCGTGGGCCACCACGCCCGCCGTCGCGCCCACCGCCAGCGCGGCGCCGATCGTGTCGGCGTAGCGCTCCACGCCGAACCCCGCGACGTCGGGGAGGCGGCCGTAGAACGGCGTCATCGTGTCCCAGAAGTTGCGCTCGGTGCAGCCGAGGCAGGGGTGGCCGGCGCCGATCGGCCAGCTGGTGCGCGTGTTCCACATGAAGATCGGGCAGGGCGAGAACGTGGCCGGCCCCTTGCAGCCGACGTGGTAGAGGCACCACCCCTTGCGCGCCGCTTCGTCATCGAACGCCTCGACGAACTGGCCCGCGTCGAAATTCGCGCGCCGTGGGCACTGATCGTGGATGCGCGCGCCGTAGGCGAACAGCGGTCGGCCGTCGTAGTCGAGCGCGGGCACCGTGCCGAAGGTGAGGAAGTGCACGATGGTCGCGGTCACGACGTCGCCGATCGGGGGGCAGCCGGCGATGTTCACGACCGGCTTGCCTCTGACGATTCGATCGACGCCGACCGCGCCGGTGGGGTTCGGTCGCGACGCCTGGATGTTGCCCCAGTGGGCGCAGGCGCCGATCGCGATCACCGCCTTCGCGTCCCGCGCCGCCTCCTCGAGGATCGTCTTCGCCGTGCGGCCGCCGATCGTGGTGTAGATCCCGCCCTCGTTCAGTGGCACCGATCCCGTCACGACCAGCAGATACTCCCCCTTGTTCTTCGCCAGGGAGGCCTGCAGCGCTGCTTCGGCCTGGTGTCCGGCCGCGGCCATGATGTTGTGTTGGTAGTCGAGGGAGACGACGTCGAGCACGAGATCGCCGATCGTCGGCTCGGCGGTGCGGAGCACGCTTTCGACGCAGCCTGTGCACTCCTGCAGCGACAGCCAGATCACGGTCGGCCGCTTCAGAGCCGCGAGCGCCTCGGCGACGCGCGGCGCCATCGTGCTGGCGAGGCCGAGGATGGCGGTCATCTCCGCACAGTAGGCGAGGAATTCGCGGCGGCTGACGCCGCGGTGTTCGAGGTAGGCACCGAGGGAGTCTCCCTCGGCCCACGGGTGTGACGTGGGGAAGTACATCGCAGGCACTCCCGGGACGGGTTGTGAGGCTCAGACTAGCCCGCCGACTCGGTAGGCCTTTGCAAGACGGTCTGAAGAAATCTTTATGCTCGGTTCACGTTGGCCGGGGCCGGCAGTCGCGACAATACGGACGTGCCCCACCGCGGCGATGCGACACCTGCCTTGTCCCCTCAAGGAGACCTCGCCCGCCTGCTTGAGACCGAGCGACGACTGGAGGAGCGGCTGCGTGCAGCCCGGACTGAGGCGGATGCACTGGTGGCACAAGCGCAACAGGAAGCCGAGCGGCAGGAAGCGGCGCTGGCAGCCGAGCTGGCGGACGGAGCACGGCGCCTAGATGAGAGCCTCGCGGCGGAGGGCCAGCGGCGCGCCGCCGAAATTGCGGAGGCGGCGGTAGGGGAGGCGCAGGCGTACGAGCGGGTGACGGCGGCCCGCCTCGCCGAGGTCGCCCGCGCGCTGGCCGAGCGGTTCCTCGTGGGGGAGGGCGCCGCGTGATCATCGAGATGTCGAAGGTCCGGATCCTCGGGCCGCGCGACCGGCTCCCGGATGTGCTCCGCACGCTGCAGGACTTGAGCCTGGTCCACCTCGCGGCACCCGCCGCAGCGGTTGGTGAGCCGCTCAGCCGGGTGCGGCTCGCCCCCGCCCAGGAGCGCGAGAGCAGACACCTGCGGGCGATCCTCGGCGATATCGATGCCGCCGTGGGGGAGCTGCGGCCCTCCGGGGCGGCCCCGGGGCGGGTGCCTCGCGCCGCGCCCGCCGACTTGGTCCGCTGGGCGCGCCTCGCCCGGCGGGTGCGCCGCGAGGCGGAGCGCGCCCGTCTCCAGCTGGCGGCGCTGGAGGAGGAGAAGGCGCTCATCCTCAAGTACCAGCAGTTCTTCTCCGCCTTTCGGTCGCTCTTCGAGGCCGAGGCCCGTTGGCCGAACGCGCGGGCGTACCACGTGTTGGTGCGGGGGGGGGACGCCGGGGCGATTCCGAAGCTGCGCGCGAGCCTCGTCGCGGCGATCGGGCAGGAGTTCGAGATCTACACGCAGCCGCTCGCCACGGGGGAGATCGCGCTGCTACTCATCGTGGCGGACCCGGCGGCGGCGCGCGTCGAGCGGTTGCTCGCCCAGGCCCAGGTGCAGGAGATCCCGGTGCCGGCGGCGTACGGCGGCGGCGCGCTGAGCGAAGCCATCCCCAAGATGCTGGCGCGGCTCGGCGATATTCCCGGGGAGCTCGACCGGGGCCGCCGACGCCTGCGCGAGCTTGGGCAGGCGTATGGGGACGAGCTTCTCGTGGCGCGCGCGGCCGTGTACGATCGCCTGCGCGAGCTGGACGCGCTCCCGCTCTCCGGGGTCACACCGCACGCCTTCGTGCTGGAGGGTTGGGTCCCCGCCCGGTCGCGCCCCGATCTGACCAAGCGGTTGGCGGCGGAATACGGCGACACGATCGTCGTGAGCGAGGTGTCGAAGGAGGAATGGGCGTCGCAGGACGCGCCGGTCGTTCTGTCCAATCCACGGTTGTTCCGGCCGTTCGAAACGCTGACCCGGGTCTTCCCGTTGCCGCGCTACGGGACGATCGACCCGACGCCTTTCGTGGCGGTCTTCTTCCCGGCCTTTTTCGGGCTCATGGTCGGCGACATCGGCTACGGCGTCGTGCTCGTGGGATTGGGGCTGCTGCTGCATCGGCTGTCGAAGCCCAACACGCTGCTGCGCAACGTGGCGGAGATAATCGGCCCCTGCGCGCTGTTCACCATCATCGCGGGGTTCCTCTTTGGCGAGCTGTTCGGGGACGCCGGGCTGCGCTGGTTCGGCCTGCGCCCCATCGCGTTCGACCGCCACGAGGCGATGATCCCGTTCCTGCTGCTCGCCGTTGCGCTCGGCGCCGTCCACGTCCTCCTCGGCCTCGGCTTGGGCGTCGCGAGCCTCATTCGGCGGCACCCGCGCCAGGCGCTGGGGCGCGGCGTCTCGATGATCATGATCGTCCTCGTCATCCTCGCGCTGCTCGCAACGGTCAAGGTCCTGCCGAGGAGCTTCTTCACGCCCGCGGCGATCGGCCTGCTCGTGGCCTTCCCCGTGCTGATCGTGCTGGAGGGCGTGGTCGCGCCGATCGAGTTGCTCTCCACGCTGGGCAACATCCTGTCCTATGCGCGCATCATGGCGCTAGGCGTGGCGTCGGTGATGCTGGCGGTCGTGGCCAACAAGATGGTGGGGGCGATCGGAAGCGTCGCGGTGGGCGTGGTGTTCGCTCTGCTGTTCCACCTGGTCAACTTCGCCATTGCGCTGTTCAGTCCGACGGTGCACGCGCTGCGCCTGCATTACGTCGAATTCTTCGGGAAGTTCTACAGCCCGGGTGGCGTCCGCTACCAGCCCTTCGGGCGCTGGCTCCCGGCGCGCCCGCGCGCCTAGAGAGAGGAGCACACATGGAGGCCGTTCTCATCACCGTCGCGGCAGCCCTGGCGATCGCGATCCCCGCACTCGCCACGGCATGGGCGCAATCGCGCATCGGCCCCGCTGTCGCGGCGGCCCTCGCCGAAAAACCGGAGCTCACTACGACCGCGGTCCTGATGATCGCCATCCCGGAAACGATGGTGATCCTGGGGTTCGTCGTCGCGGCCGCGATCCTGTTCCGGTGATCGACGCGCTGCTCGCGAGCCTCGAGCGGGAGGCCGACGCGGAGATCGAGCGTGTGCGCTCCGACGCGCGCGCCCGGGCCGCGGCGCTGACGTCGCAGGCCGCGGACCGCTCTAAACAGAAGAGGGAGGCGACGCTCGGACAGCGGGAGGAGGAGGGCCGAGCCGCGCTCGAGCGCGCGCTCGCCGGCGCGCGGCACGCCGCGCGGGGGCGTGTGCTCGAGGCACGGGGCGCGCTGCTCGAGCGGCTGTTCGGCGAGTTGCGGGCGGCGCTCCCGGCAATCATCGGTACCGCGGCGTACCGCGCCGCTCTCCCCGCTGCCTTCACGCGCACGCTCGCGTTCGCGGGCGATCAGGCGGTGATCGTGCACTGCGCCCCGGCCCTCGCGGCGCTGCTCAGGCCCCTGGTCAAGAGCCACGGCGGCCTCACCATCCACCCCGACCCGGAGCTCGGCGCCGGCTTCCGCATCGCGACAACCGACGGTGTGCTCGAGGTGGACGGCACCCTCGAGGGCCGGGCCGAGCTCCTGCGCCCGCGCCTTGCCCTCGAGGCGCTCGCCGCGCTGAGAGTAGGTGCATGAAGGCCCGCTGGGAGGATCTGACGGTGCGCACGCGCGGACTCGCCACGCACCTCCTCACTCCCGGTCAGCTCGACGCGCTGGCCAGTGCGCCCGATCTGGACGCCTTGGGCGAGGCATTCCGCGCGCTGGGTCTGCTCGTACCCGAGGCCGGGAGCGTCACGCCGGAGCAGCTCGAGCTGGCCGTGCGCCGCGCGGCGGCCGGGCGGCTGCGCACCCTGACGCGCTGGGCCGGCGCGCGGAACGCCCTGCTCGCCGTCGTCTTCGAGGACGAAGACCGCCGCAGCCTGCGCGCGCTGCTGCGCGGGGCGGTGTACGGGGGCGGGGCCACGCCCGAGGAGCGGCTCGGCGGCCTGATTCCCACGCCGGCTCTGCCGGAACGGGCGCTGGGCGAGCTGGCCCGCCAACCCACGCCCGGCGCCATCGCGGCGCTGCTCACCGCATGGGGCAGTCCGTACGGCGCCGCCCTGCTGCCCGAGGCCGCGGCGACACACCCGGACCTCCTGACACTCGAGTACCGGTTGAACCGCGCCTTCGCGGCACGCGCCCTGGAAGGCGCCCGCGCCGCGCGCAGCCGGCAGCTCGTCGACTTCGTTCGGGAGACAATCGACCTGGAGAACGCCGCTGCGGCGTTCGTGCTGGCGGGGGCAGAGAAGGACGCTCCGCCCAAGCAGGGGTTCTTGGATGGGGGCCGGCGCCTGCCGCTCGCCGCCTTCCTCAACGCGGTCGCGGGGCGGGAGCCCGGCGAGGTCGGCCGCCGCCTCGCCGGCGCATTCCGGCCCGATCCCCTCGCCGCCGTGCTCGAACGTCACGCGAGCGATCCGGCCGCGCTGGAGGAGGCTCTGCTCCGCGAACGCATCGCGATCTTGCGCGCGCGCGCGTGGTGGGACCCGATGGGGCCGGCGATGGTGCTGGGGTACGTCCTGCAGCTCCGCGCCGAGGTCCTGGATCTGCGGCGCGCCATCTGGGGCGTGGCGCTCGGCACCCCCCGCGAGGTCGCGCTGGGGCTCGCGCCCGCCTGATGCCCCCGTCCTACGGTGTGCGCGTGCTGTGCCGGCCGGAAATCGCCGCCGGCTTCGCACTCGCCGGGCTCCGCCCCGTCGAGGCGGTTACGGCACAGGAAGGCGGCGAGCGCCTGCGCGACCTCCTCACGCAGGCCGACGTCGGCGTCGTGCTGGTGGAGGAGGCGTTCTACAACGGGTTGCCGGAAGATCTGCGCCGGCAAGTGGGCCGCCGCCCATTGCCGATGGTCGTGCCGTTCCCCGAGCCCGCGTGGATCCCGCGGGCGGAGGAAGCCGAGACGTACATCGTGGAGCTGCTGCGGCAGGTGATCGGATACCGCGTGAGGCTTAAGTGAGAGAGGCACGCATTCTCCGCGTCAGCGGGGCGCTCGCCGAGGGTGCGCCGCTGCCCGGCGTGGCGCTGTACGAGCTGGTGCGCGTCGGGTCGCGGGGGCTGCTCGGCGAAGTGATCCGCGTAAGCGGCGACCGGGCGACGGTGCAGGTCTACGAGGACACGGCGGGCCTCCAGCTGGGCGAACCAATCAACCGGACCGGGCAATCGCTGACGATTCATCTGGGGCCCGGTCTGCTCGGCGCCGTGCTCGACGGGGGGGGGCGCCCTCTGGCCAGCCTCGCCGCGCTGGCGGGCGATTTCATCGCGCCGGGCATCGCGGCGCCGACGCTGGACGCGGCGCGCCGCTGGGCCTTCGAGCCGACCATCCGGCCGGGCGACCGCGCGGCCGGCGGCGACGTTCTCGGGACGGTCGAAGAGCGGCCCGGCATGATGCACCGCGTGCTCGTGCCCCCGGGCGTCACCGGGACGGTGGCCACGCTCGCCGCGGGCGCCTACACCGTCGCCGAGCCGATCGGCACGCTCGCGGACGGCACGCCGCTCCAGCTGGGGCACCTGTGGCCGGTGCGCCAGCCGCGGCCGTACGCCCGACGCTTCCCTGCGGCCCAACCGCTCGTGACGGGACAGCGGGTGTTCGACTTTCTCTTCCCGGTCGCCGAAGGCGGCAGCGTCGCGGTGCCCGGCGGGTTCGGCACCGGCAAGACCGTGATCGAGCAGTCGCTCGCGAAGTTCGCCGAGGCCGACGTGGTCGTGTACGTCGGGTGCGGCGAGCGCGGCAACGAGATGGCCGAGGTGCTGGAGGAATTCCCCCGGCTGGTGGATCCGCGCACCGGACGGTCGATCATGGACCGCACGGTGCTCGTCGTGAACACGTCCAATATGCCGGTGGCGGCGCGCGAGGCCTCGGTCTACGTCGGGGCGACGATCGCCGAGTACTACCGCGACATGGGCTACCGGGTGGCCGTGATGGCGGACAGCCTGTCACGCTGGGCCGAGGCGCTGCGGGAGATCGGCGCCCGGCTGCAGGAGATGCCGGGGGAGGAGGGTTATCCCACCTACCTCGGCAACCGCCTGGGAAAGTTCTACGAGCGGGCGGGTTGCGTGACGGCCCTGGGCGCGCCGGCGCGCAACGGATCGGTGACGCTGATCAGCGCGGTGTCGCCGCCGGGCGGCGACTTCTCCGAGCCCGTGACCCAGGCGTCGCTGCGCGTTGTCGGTGCGCTGTGGGCGCTTGACCCCACGCTCGCGCACCAGCGCCAGTTCCCCGCGGTCGATTGGGAGACGAGCTACAGCCTGTACGCCGACGCGACGGCCGCGTGGTTCGCGGAGCACGCGGGCGCGGACTGGCCGGAGCTGCGGCGTCGCACGCTCGAGCTGATGCAGCGCGACCGCGAGCTGCGGGAGATCGCCGGGCTCGTTGGGCCGGAGGCGTTGCAGGACGGCGACCGGCTGCTGCTCGAGGCGGCGCGCGTCGTACGCGACGCGGTGCTGGCACAGAGCGCCTTCGATCCGAACGACGCGTTTTCCAGCGTTGCCAAGACCTACCGGCTGGCGGCCCTGGCCCAGGCGTTGTACGCGGCGGGGCTGGCGGCGATCGCGCGTGGTACGGCGATCGACCGGTTGGATCTCGGGCCCGCGCGCCAGGCGCTGGCGGCGGCGCGGCGCGCGGTGCCGGCGGAGTTCGATGCCCGCGCCGCAGAGGCCACGGCCGTCATCGCGAGGCTCGCCGCATGAGCGCCGTGGCCCGGCGCTACCACGGCGCCCAGGGAGCGACCGGCCCGCTCCTCTACCTGCGGCGCACGTTCGGAGTGATCCTCGGGGAATGGGTCTTGATCACGGCCCCGGGGGCGCCGCCGCGTCGCGGCCAGGTCATCGATGCGGGGGAAGAGGTCACGGTCGTCCAGGTCCTGGAGGACACCGTCGGTTTGTCGCCCACGGTGGCCGAGGTCACGCTGACCGGTGAGGCCGCGTCGGTCGTCGTGGGACGGGAGCTGCTGGGTCGAGCGCTGAACGGGATGGGCGTCCCGGTGGACGGGCTGCCGGCGCCGGTGGGTGAGGCGATCCGTCCGATCTGGGGCGCCCCGGTGAACCCGGCGCGGCGGGCCCGCCCGCGCGACTTCATCGAGACCGGCGTGTCCGCGATCGACGGCATGAACACCCTCGTCCGCGGCCAGAAACTTCCGGTCTTCTCCGGGCCGGGGCTGCCGGGCCTCGAGCTGGCCGCGCAGATCGTCGAGGGAGCTCGCGCCCCCCGCGGCGAGCCGTTCGCGGTCGTGTTCGCAGGGCTGGGGATCACCGCGCGTGAGACCGATGCGTTCCTCGCGCGCATCGAGGCGAGCGGCGAGCGCGAGCGGAGCGTGCTGTACCTGAACGAGACTCGCGACCCAACGATCGAACGGCTGCTCGCGCCCCGGGTCGCGCTCGCCCAGGCCGAGTTCTTGGCGTTCGATGCGGGGATGCACGTACTCGTCGTCATCGCCGACATGACGCATTACTGTGAGGCGTTGCGCGAGATCGCGACGGCGCGGGAGGAGATCCCCGGGCGGCGGGGCTATCCGGGTTACATGTACACGGACCTCGCCAGCATCTACGAGCGCGCCGGGGTGATCGCGGGGCGGGAGGGGTCGGTGACGCAGATCCCGATCCTCACGATGCCCGACGACGACGTGACGCATCCCATCCCCGACCTGACGGGCTACATCACCGAGGGGCAGGTCGTGCTGAGCCGCGAGCTGCACCGGCGCGGCGTCTTCCCACCGGTGGACGTGCTGCCGTCGCTCTCCCGCCTCATGAACGCGGGGATCGGCGCCGGCCGCACCGTGCCGGAGCACCGCGAGTGGGCGGATCAGTTGTACGCCGTGTACACCCGTGGCCGGGAGGCCCGCCAAATGGCGGCGATCGTGGGCGAGGCGGGCCTAGCCGCCGCCGACCGCCGCGCGATGGCGTTCGCGGAGCGCTTCGAGCAGGAGCTGGTCCGGCAGGGCGGCGAGCGGCGTCCGCTCGCCGCAACCATCGAGATCGGTTGGCGGCTGATCGAGACCCTGCCGCGCGAGGACCTGCTGCGCCTCTCGGACGCGGCGTGGGCGGCGCGCCAATCCCGCCCGAAGGAGACGCCGTGAGCAGCGGTCCCACCACCCGGATGAACCTGCTGCGGGCGGCGCGGCGGCTCGAGCGTGTGACGCGCGGCGTCGGACTGCTGCGCAAGAAGCGCGAAGCGCTGGTGTCGGAGCTGTTCCGCCTCGCCCGTCCCGCGGCCGACGCGCGCGCCGAGATCACGCGCGCCGCCGGGCGCGCGTATCCCGCGCTGCTCGGCGCTCTCGCCCTGCACGGCCGCACCGGGTTGCGCGCTCTCGCATGGCCGGGACGCGACCTGACGGTCGAAGTTGAGCCGCGATCCGTGTGGGGCATCGTGGTCTCCCGCATCACAGCCCGGCCGCCGCTGGTGCGGACGCTCGCCGCGCGGTCTGCCGCGCCCGGGCTCACGGGTCCCGCCGCCGTGCGGGCCACGCTCGACTTCGAGCGCCTGGCCGACCTGCTGCTCGACGCGGCGCCCCGGGAGTTGCTGATCCGCCGGCTCGGCGAGGCGCTGGCGCAGACCTCCCGCCAGGTGAACACGCTCGAGCGGCGGCTCGCTCCCGCGCTCCGCACCCAGGTGACCGGGATGCGCCGCACGCTCGATGAGCGGGAGCGCGAGGAGCGGCTGCGGCTCAAGCGGTTGAAATCCTCACGCGCCCTTTAGGAAACCTTCACGAGCGCAGGTCGATCCTAGCATCGCCAGCCGACCGTCCTGCGAACTGACGAAAGGGGCCGTTGACGCTACCGCCGCAGGTTCCCCGCTTGGCCACCGTCTTCGCGCTGGCGATCGTGGCGCTGGTCGGCGCCCGATCCTTCCTTGTGCCCGCGAGCTTCGGCAAGTTCGGCCACTACCGGGCCGCGGCGGCGGACTCCATCGCCGCCCGCCCGATTCACTTCGCGGGTCGGCAGGAGTGCGAGGAGTGTCACGACGACATCGCGGCGCGGCGCATCCGGGGCAACCACCGGGGCGTGTCCTGCGAAGTGTGCCACGGCCCGCAGGAGGCCCACGTCCTCGACCCGGCGAACGTCACGCCGCCGGCCCCGCGCGATCGCGCCTTTTGTCCTCGCTGCCACGCGTACAGCCAGTCGCGGCCCACCGGCTTCCCCCAGATCGATCCCGCGGCGCACAACCCGCTGAAGCCCTGTATCGCGTGCCATGACCCGCACGCGCCGGTGCCGCCGATCGTGCCCGAGTCGTGTAGTGCCTGTCACGGGCAGATCGCGCGTGTGAAGGCGCTGTCGCACCATGTGAATCTGCCGTGCGTCACGTGCCACGACGTCCCGCAGGGGCACAAGACCTCCCCGCATGCCGTCCGGCCCACGAAACCGACCGAGCGGTCGTTCTGCGGGCGCTGCCACGACAAGGCGGCCCGCAGTTCGGCCGGCGCTCCCCGGATCGACATGGCGACCCACAACCCGCGCTATCTCTGCTGGCAGTGTCATTATCCCCACTACCCGGAGACCAAGTGATGCCGGACGAAGATCGTTCGCGCCATCTCCCGGTGCTGGATAGGCGTCAGTTCGTCCAGGCCGCCCTCGCGGCCTGCGGAACCGCGGCGCCGCTGCTCGTCGCCGTCATTCGGCTCCCGGCGGCTGCCGCACAGGAAGCAGGCGGTGCCGCAGGCTACGATGCGACCGATCACTACTACGGCATGGGCATCGATATCGAGCGGTGCATCGGGTGCGGGCGTTGCGTCGCGGCGTGCAAGGCGGAGAACGACGTGCCGCTTGATGCCTCCCACTTCAATACGTGGGTCGAGCGCTACGTCATTGACAACGACGGTGAGGTGACGGTCGATAGCCCCAACGGCGGGATGGACGGCTTTCCGCCGCCGGCGACCGAAGGCGGCATGCGGCGCTCGTTCTTCGTCCCCAAGCTCTGCAATCACTGCGCCAATCCGCCGTGCGTGCAGGTCTGCCCCGTCGGGGCCACCTTCAGCACGCGAGACGGCGTCGTGCTCGTGGATGACCAGTACTGTATCGGGTGCCGCTACTGCATTCAGGCCTGCCCCTATGGCGCGCGCTGGTTCCATCCCACGAAACACGTCGCCGCGAAGTGCACCTTGTGCTATCACCGGGTCGTGCGTGGGCTGGTGCCCGCGTGCGTCGAGGCGTGCCCGACCGGTGCGCGCATCTTCGGGGAAGTCGAGCAGCGGGCGACGCCGCTCGCCCGCTTCATGCGCATGAATGACGTGCAGGTGCTGAAGCCCCACCTCAATACCAAGCCGAAGGTCTACTACGCCAACCTCGACGGAGAGGTCAGGTAGCGATGCAGGGGTACATCTACCCCAACGAGTTCGAGCTCCAGTGGGGCCTGCTCATCGTCCTTTACCCGTATCTCACTGGGCTCGTGGCGGGGGCCTTCATCTTGGCCTCGCTGGAGCGTGTCTTCAACGTGCAGGAGGTGCAGCCCACCTACCGCCTCGCGCTCCTGACCGCCCTGGCATTCCTGCTGGTCGCCCCGCTGCCGCTCCTCGCCCATCTCGGGCATCCGGAGCGCTCGTACGAGATCTTCATGACGCCGAACCGGCAGTCCGCCATGGCGATGTTCGGCTTCGTCTACGCCTGGTACCTCGCCGTCGTGCTGCTGCTCGAGGTCTGGTTCGAGTACCGGCAAAACATCGTGCAGTGGGCACAAACCGCCCGGGGGGCCCGCCGCTGGCTGTACCAGGCGCTCACGCTCGGCTCGACGGACCTGTCCGAGCGCTCGCTCCGCTTCGACGACAACGCCGGTCGCTGGATCACCGTGATCGGCATCCCT
>JBGPOM010000022.1:0-11974 GCA_041488075.1 Gemmatimonadota bacterium | reverse complement strand
GCCCGAAGCGCGTGACGCCACGAAGTTCCGCTGGGATGACATCCCCGAGGAACGGCTCAACGACCTGCTCTCCCGCCGCCTCATCACAGGCGATCGGACGATGCTGGCGCACGTCTACCTGAAAAAGGGGTGCCTGGTTCCCAAGCACCACCACGAAAACGAGCAGTTCACCTACATACTCGAGGGGGCCCTAGAGTTCCTTATTGGTGAGGACGGCGGGCGCAAGGTGATCGTCCGGTCCGGCGAGGTGCTGCATCTGCCCTCGAACGTCCCGCACGCGGCGCGAGCATTGGAAGACACGCTCGACCTGGATATCTTCTGCCCCCCGCGCCAGGACTGGCTAAACAAGACGGACGCCTACCTGCGAAAGTAGGCGTCCGCCCCCTCCAGCCTACGGCCGCGCAGGCGCCGGCTTCGGTATCCAGAACGCCGGATCGGTCGCCCGCGTTTCGCGCGAGACATAGGTCTGCCGCGGATCGAGCCGGAAGCGGTTCGTCTCCATGTTGAGCGCCGCGTCGGTCGCGAACTTCTGCAGGGTCGCCCGCTCATCGGCGCTGGCATTCTGCATCGTCTGCATCCCGTTGGACATCATCTGGTCGAACTGCGCGTAGGTCTCGACCGACGAGAATATCAGATACGTCGGTGTCAGCATGCCCGCGATGACCTCGTATACCCGGAACGTCGTGCTCGGAGCGGAGCGCTGCGCCGCCGAGGCGTACGCCTTTGCCGCGGCGTCGAATTCCGCTTCGTGACCGGGGCGCACACGGAACGTTGAGATCTCCCAGAACCGTTGCCGCGCGAGGTCGGGGAACGCGCCCATGCTCAGGTCGGGCCGGGCCACCGCCTGGATCGTGCGCGAATTGTTCAGGACCTCGGCGTCGAGCCGGGACAGACGCGCCAGCTCGGCACTGAGCACCGCGTCGGCATCGTCACGCTTCATCGACGCGCCGATCGCCGCGTGGTTCGCGGCGGGAATGATGTACCAAGCTTCGCCGGGGCCCGTCATCGACACCATCGCGAGGTAGTAGTCGGGGGACTTGGCCCGCTCGAAGGCGGCCGGCCACCCGGCCTCGATGCGCGAGTGCTCGGCGGCGCGCCCCACCTTCACCTCTTCGCGGACGATGGTGATGAGCGATGGCTGGGACGTCGGCAGTCCCTGCGCCTGCGCGAAAGCGGAGCCGGCGCCAGCGCACAGCAGCGCCAGCAACGTGAATTGCGACAGCTTGGCCATGATGGGTCAACCTCTGGGGCACAACGGGGAATGCGGTCTCGGCTCAGAAGGGAATCGAGGAAGGCACACCCAAGGTACCCTGCGCCACCGCGGCGCACTAGGGCAGCACGTCGACCTCCACGCTGGAGGGGTACCGCGCCGTGCGGTACACCCGGTGCGTTCGCGCCCGATATGCCTCGGGGCCCGCCGTGAAGATGTTCGGCACGAACGTCTGGGGATTGCGGTCGTACAGCGGGAACCAGGTGCTCTGCACCTGCACCATGATGCGGTGGCCCCGCTTGAACGTGTAGGCCTGCTGATGCAGATCCACCGTGAACGGGAGCACCGTGTTCGGCGCAATGGCCGCCGGATGCTCCCAGCTCCGCCGGTACCGCCCCCGCATGATCTCTCCTGTCACCATCAGCTCGTAGCCGCCCATCGCCGGCCGCTCGGGAGTCGTGTCGGGATACACGTCGATCAACTTCACGACCCAGTCGGCGTCGCTCCCCGTGGTCGCGGCGTAGAGATGCGCGACCACGTCGCCCGCGACGGTCACATCCGCGGTGAGCGGCGACGTCTGCCACTTCAACACGTCCGGCCGGCCGTCCACAAAGCGCTGGTCCTCGGTCTCCCAACGCCGCCAGCGTGACGTCGGCGAGTAGGTCCGCTCGACCGGCCGCGGCCGGTAGGGGACGGGGTGCGCCGGATCGGAGACATACTGGTCGCTCCCCGCGGCGGTCGAGGGAGCGTCGAACGAGAGCACGCCGTTCGAGTGGAAGTACAGCCGGCGGCGCTGTGCCTCCCGCGGCGGCCACCGGTCGAAGCTGCGCCACGCGTTCGCCCCGGCGTCGAACAACGTCGCCTCGGCGAGCTTCCCGTCGCCTTCGCCCTTGAGCCAGTAGCCGAACCACCTGGACTGGAGCGCCCGGTAATCCACGCCCGTTGCGCGCCCAAACCGGATGTTGCCGAGCGCCACTCCTGAGTCGCCGGACCACTGGCCATGATACCACGGGCCCATCACCAGGTAATTGAGCCCCGCGGTGTCGGTGCGCTCGAGCGCCTTGTAGCTCGCGAGCGGCCCGTACTCGTCCTCCTGGTCCCACCAGCCGCCCACGGTCAGTGTCGGGACGGTGGTGTGGGTGAAGTAGCGGGGGAGCGAACGGGCTTGCCACGCGGAGTCGTACGCGGGGTGCGCCACGAAGCGGCGCCATGACGGCCACTCGTTGGCGCCCACCGCCCGCGCCAACGCGCCGAGCGTGGGGAACGACAGGTACCACTCGAAGGTGTCGTAGCGCGCCGGTGCCGGCGTCACGCTCAAGTCGGTTGACGCTTCCATCATCCAGGCGTATTCGAGCCCGTAGGTGAGCCGGAATGCTCCCTGATGGAAGAAGTCGTCTCCCATCCAGGTATCGCCCATCGGCGCCTGGGGGCTGATCGCCTTGAGGGCGGGGTGGGCCCCGATCCCCGCCACCGCGGTGAGCCAGCCGGGATACGACACGCCGAAGACACCGACGCGACCGTTGTTGTTCGGGACGTGCTTCACCAGCCAGTCGATCGTGTCGTAGGTATCGGTGCTCTCGTCGGTGCCCGCGTGGCCGGATCGGGGCGGGCGGTTCATGTCGAAGGTCCCCTCCGAGCGGAAGCGGCCGCGGATGTCCTGGAAGACGAGGATGTAGCCGCCCAGCCCTAAGTCATTGGCGCGCCGCGCCATCCCGGCGTTGCCGCTGGCCTCGTAGGGTGTCCGGGTCATCAGGATCGGCAGGGGTTCGGCTGCACCGCGGGGGACGACGATCACGGTGAATAGGTGTATCCCGTCGCGCATCGGGATCAGCGTGTCGGTGCGGACCCACGCCGAGTCGGCTGGAGCTTGGGCGGCGGCCAGATTGGCGGCGAGAGCCGTCATCGCGATGAGACTGTGGTAGCGCATAGGAGAAACGCTGCGGCATCACCGAGCCTCGCACAACCCGGCAGTTCTCGCCCTTTGAGCCATGCCGGGGGCGCCGGCCGATGATGCCGCCGCCTGGAGCCTGCGCCGTAACTCGCTGTTCCAAGGCGACTTGGCTGATAGTGCCTCGGGCCGCTTCCTCATCCCGTCGGCTGGCCCCAGACTTGCTTCCGGGATAGCTATCCTCAGGCGAGCGACTATGGTCACCGACTGGCAGGATTGTTGGACGTTCCGAATCGTGGATCAGGACACGGGGGCAGCGGTCCCTGGGGTCCCGGTCAGCGTGCTCGAGGACGGCGGTCGCGCCGGCGGCTACTGGGTGAGCGACGGGGACGGCCTGGTACGGATCCCGAAGCACGACCGCGCCCGCCTGCGGCTGCGCGTCGGGCTGCGTAACGAAGAGACGATCGAGCTCGACGCCCGCGCCCTCCCCGACGATCCCATCCCGCTCACCGCGCCCCGCGACGTGCCGGTCGCCGGCGCCGTGGCGCCCGCATCCCCTGCCGCTGCCGCCGCAACGCCGCAGCCCTCGGGCGGCCTTGGGCGCCTGGTGCGGTTCGCGCGCATCGGTGTCCTTCCCCAGGATCGGGAGATCACCGGCGCCCCCGACGCGGCGCACATCGCTGCTCCGCCGCCCGATCCTACGACGATGCGCTATGGTGTCCTGCTCGAGCTCGAGCTGATCTGGCAGGCGCTCGGCGCCCAGGCGGGGGACACTCTGTACAGCATCTCGCTCGGTCCCGGCGAGGAGGTGAAGCTCGTCGTGTCGGACGGGCGCTGGCGCAAGAAGCCCTTCGCGCACGACCGGCCGATCGACATCGTCGCTAAGATGGCCGGCGCCCGCCAGCTGGGCGACGGGATGCACGCGGTGCCGCTCGACCCCTGCGTCTCATCCGACTTGCCGGGCGCCGCGGCCGACACCGTCCGGCTCCTCGCTGACCGCACCGTGCAGACGTGCGAGGCCCTGCGCCGCCGCCCGCTCCTGATCACGGAGCTCGAGGGCGAGAAGCCCGCGGGCACGTCGGTCCGCACCCTGCGCAACATGCGGTCCGAGGGGGTCCTCACCTATCATTTCGTCGAGCCGGTCGAGCGCTACCGCGTGATCGTGCGGACGCCACGCCTCCGCCCAGCGCTGCTCGTGCCTTTCCGGCTGCCGAACATCGCCACGCGCGAGGTGGTGCGGCGCTTCGGACACGCCTTGCGTCGCAGCCTGCTGGACCGCTCCCTCGGCCCCGACGTCGACCAGGTGCTCGCGACGGACGCGCCGCCGGCCGCGGTGGAGCAGCGTGTGTACGCGCACATCGCCGCCCATCTCCCGTACTACTCGGCGACCATCATCGCCGCCGGCGACCCGGCGGAGCGGTTCTTCGCGCTCGCCAAGCTGCGCGACCCCCGGGGCCGTCCCCTGACGGACGTCATCGAGAACGTGGTCGTGGGCCGGGTGGGCAATTATGTCGCGTTCCCGCTCCGCTCCGCCGATTTCACGACGCCCGAATGGCGTGCCGCGCTCACCGCGGCTGCCAACGGGCCGGCACGCGCATCGCAGGAGATCACCGTCACGCTGCCGATTCCGGGTGTGTGGCTGCGCTCGGAGCTGTTCCCGGCGCAGGTTGCGAGCGACACCGACGCCGTCGGCGCCGAAGAGAACCCCGAAGCGGGGCGGGTGGGGAGGCGCAAGCGGGGGTAAGGCAACCCTTTCACCCCCCGTAGCATCCAACGTAGAGCCCCCTTCCCCCGGATGACTCATGGCTCCGTTGGCGTCGCTTGCCGTGCTCGTGCTGTCTCTGCAGACCGCCGCGTCCACTCCGCCTGCGGTCGCCCCCCCCTCTGCTGTAACGGCCACCGCGGTCCGGGCCGTAGTCCCGCCGGTGATCGACGGACGCGATGACGACGCCGTCTGGCGCCTCGCTCCCGTGATCTCGTCGTTCCGGCAGTTCCGGCCGGTCGAGGACGCGGAGCCGAGCTTCCGGACGGAGACGAAGGTCGCCTACGATGCCCGCAACTTCTACGTCTTCATCCGCGCTTTCGACCCGCACCCCGACAGCATCCTCAAGCTGCTGGCGCGGCGCGACATCCGGACGGCCTCCGACCAGCTCAAGATCATCGTCGACTCCTACCACGACCGCCGCACCGGCTACGAGTTCGCGGTGAACCCCGCCGGCGTGAAGCGCGACTACGCGGTCTACGACGACGGCAACGAGGACGACGCGTGGGACGCCGTCTGGGAGGCCGGGACGCAGGTGGACTCGCTCGGCTGGACCGCCGAGTTCCGCATCCCGCTGTCGCAGATGCGCTATACGCCCGGACCGACCAACACGTTCGGGTTCGGCGTGTGGCGGGACATCGATCGCTACACCGAGCGCGTGAGCTGGCCGTTGTACCGCGTGACGCGCCCCGGTCTCATGTCGCAGCTGGGGGAAGTGACGGGCCTCGACGGGCTCGCCGCGCCGCGGCGCATCGAGGTGACTCCCTATGTCGTGACGAAGAACGTGCCCCCCGATGGCGGCGGGTTCGACCGGTCTCAGAAGGTCGACGCGGGGGCGGACATCAAGTACGGCCTGACGTCGAACATCACCATCGACGCCACGGTAAACCCCGACTTCGGGCAGATCGAGGCCGATCCGTCGGTCCTGAACCTCTCGGCGTACGAGACGTTTTTCCAGGAGCGGCGGCCCTTCTTCATCGAGGGGACGGGCATTTTCCAGTTCGGCGTGAACTGCAGCATCGTGAATTGCAGTGGGGAAGGGCTGTTCTACTCGCGCCGTGTGGGGCACGCGTCCCGGATCCTCGGCGCCGCCAAGGTCACCGGCCGCCTGCCCAGCGGGCTGACGCTGGGGCTGCTCGACGCCGTGACCAACAACGCCACTGCGCTGGGGCAGACCGTCGAGCCGACCACGAACTACGCCGCGTTCCGCGCGCAGCAGGACTTCAGGAAGGGCGAGAGCGGCATCGGCGTGATGGTGACGGCGGTAAACCGCGGCGTCGATCAGTGGACGGAGAACGTCCTGCGGAAGAGCGCGTACGTCGGGGCATTCAACTTCCGCCACCGCTTTGCCGGCGGGCACTATCAGCTCACCGGTTCGGTCGACATGAGCCACGTCGCCGGCACGCCCGCCGCGATTGCCAGAACGCAGCGCAGCTCCGTGCACTTCTATCAGCGGCCCGATGGCGCGCTGGCCTACGACTCGACGCGCACCAGCCTGTCCGGGGATGCCGAGGAGGTCTTGTTCCAGCGGACGAGCGGTTTCATCCGGTTCGAGACGAGCTACTTGCGCCGGTCCCCCGGATTCGAGGTGAACGACTTCGGGTTCCTGCGCCGCGCCGACCAGCAGAGCTGGAGCACGTGGGCCGCCATGAATTTCACCAAGCCGGCATTCATCTTCCAGCAGGGCTTCTGGAACTTCAACTGGTGGCAGTTCTGGACGACGGCAGGACTGCCCACGGAGCGCGCGGCCAACACGAACGCCCACTTCCAGCTCAACAACCGGTGGTGGGTGCATTTCGGGGGCACCATCGGTCAGCTCGGCGGAGCCTTCAGCGACCGCGAGGCGCGCGGCGGGCCCGCCATTCGCGTCGATCCGTACGTCGCCCCGTGGGGCGGCATCGAGGGCGACGCTCGCCGGCCCATCATTCCCTCCCTGTGGTTCAACTACTTCCGGGGGGACGGCGGCCGCTCGACGAGCATTAACGTGAACCCCAGTGTGGACCTCCGCGTATCCACACGGTTCCGCGCATCGCTCGGCCTGAGCGTCTCGCACGACGTGAACGACTGGCAGTTCCACGGGATCGTCACCGACAGCGGCACCGGCACGGTGCACTACACGTTTGCGCACCTCGATCAAAAGACGGCGTCGCTGTCGTTCCGCTTGGACTACACCGCGAGTCCCACCCTCACGATCCAAGCGTACGCGTCGCCCTTCGTGAGCAAGGGGCCCTTCTCCAACGTACGCGAGTTGGCGAACCCCCGGGCTGACCGATACCAGGATCGGTTCCAAACGTACGCAGCCGCACCGGGCTTGGTGAACTTCAAGGCCTTCAACTCGAACCTGGTGTTGCGTTGGGAGTACCGGCCCGGGTCGACCCTGTTCGTGGTCTGGAGTCAGGGGCGAGTGGATGACAGTGACCTGGACGTCACCCGGTCCACGCCGCGCGACTTCCGGCGGCTGTTCGACCAGCACCCCGAAAACACCTTCCTTGTGAAGGTGTCCTATTGGCTGAGCCGGTGAGTCTTGACAGGCGGACGGGGGAGTGGTAGGCTCTCCGTTCCTAACGATGACTACCGTGATGCAGCTCGCGCTCGTCCTGCTCGTCGTCCTGCTGCTGAGCACTTTGCTCAGCAGGGGGTCGCCGGCGCGCGCAAGGGTCACATGATCGAATAGCAGAAGCAGCAGCGCGAATCCCGCCGCGGACCCCCCCAAGGGTCCGCGGCTTTTTTTGTTCTTTGCTTTCTTTACTCGGGGGGGGGCACCATGGGGCGAGACGTCGTCATCTTCGACACAACCTTGCGGGACGGGGAGCAGGCGCCGGGCAATTCCATGACGCCGGAGGCCAAGCTGCGCCTGGCGCGCCAGCTCGACCGCCTCGGCGTGGACGTCATCGAAGCGGGGTTCCCCAGTGCGTCCGAGGGCGACTTCAGCGGCGTCCGCGCCATCGCCGAAGCGGTGCGGCGCCCCGTCATCGCGGCCCTGGCTCGCTGCCACGACCGGGACATCGACCGGGCCGGGGAAGCGCTGCGGCCCGCGGCGCGCGGACGGATCCATGTCTTCATCGCGACGTCCGACCTGCACCTCGAACACAAGCTGCGACTGACGCGCGAGCAGTGCCTCGAACGCGCGCGCGCCGCGGTGCAGCGCGCCAGGGGTTTCACTGACGACGTCGAGTTCTCCGCGGAGGACGCTACCCGCACCGATCTTGAATTCCTGTGCCGGGTGGTCGAGGCCGCGATCGACGCGGGCGCCACGACGATCAACCTCCCCGACACGGTGGGCTACGCCACGCCGGCCGAGTACGCGGCGATGTTCCGGGCGGTGCGCGAGCGGGTGCCGGGCAGCGACAGGGTGGTCTTCAGCGCCCATTGCCACGACGATCTCGGACTCGCCGTCGCCAACTCCCTCGCCGCCATCGAGGCGGGTGCGGGACAAGTGGAGTGCACCATCAACGGGATCGGGGAGCGCGCCGGCAACGCCGCGCTCGAGGAGATCGTCGTGGCGGCGCGGGTCCGGCCCCTGGCGGTGGCGTTCCGCTGTGGGGTGCACACGCCCGAGCTGTATCGCACCAGCCAGCTGCTCTCGCACGTGACGGGCGTCTTCCCTCAGCCTAACAAGGCCGTCGTCGGCCGCAATGCCTTCGCCCACGAGGCCGGGGTCCATCAGCACGGCATGATTCAGAACGGACTGACCTACGAGATCATCCGGCCGGAGGAAGTCGGCGTCCCGCGCTCCACGCTGGTGCTGGGCAAGCACTCGGGCAGGCATGCGCTGGAGCGGCGCTACCAGCAGCTCGGCTATGAGCCCGACGATGCCGCGCTCGACAACCTGTACCGGGAGTTCATGGCGCTGGCGGACAAGAAGCGAGAGATCCTCGACGAAGACCTGCTCGCCCTGTTGCACGGCGGGTTTCACGACGCTCCCGAGGCCTACCGGCTAGGGGCTCTGGAAGTGAGGTGCGGCACCGTGCCCGCCAGCGCCGACGTGTCCCTCGCCGGCCCGTGGGGCGGGACGGGGGAGCGGCGCGCGACGGCTACCGGCAACGGACCCATCGCCGCGGCGTTCGCCGCCGTCGGCCAGCTCGTCGGGCGCAAGATCGAGGTCTTGAACCTGACCGTACAGTCGGTCACGCCGGGGCGCGACAGCCTCGGCCAGGTGCTGGTGCAGGTACAGGTCGATGGGAAATCGCTCTCCGGCCACGGAGCCTCGACGGACATCGTCGAGGCGAGCACGCGCGCGCTCGTGCACGCTCTCAACAAAGCGAGCCACGCGGACGAGCTCGAGGGCGAGTCGCTGAACGCCGCCTATTTCTGGGGAGTCTGATCCGATGAGCGAAATCCTCAGCGGCGCGCACATTCTCTGCCGCACGCTGGCCGAATCGGGCGTCGAAGTGCTCTTCGGTTATCCCGGGGGCGCGATCATGCCGTTCTACCACGCGCTGCCCGAAACCCCTAGCCTGCGTCACATCCTGGTGCGGCACGAGCAGGCGGCGGCGCACGCGGCGGACGGCTACGCGCGCGCCAGCGGCCGGGTCGGCGTGTGCGTGGCGACCTCTGGCCCCGGCGCGACGAACCTCGTCACCGGGCTCGCCACCGCACACATGGACAGCTCTCCGGTGGTGGCGATCACCGGGCAGGTGTCGCGCCCAATGATCGGGCGGGATGCCTTTCAGGAGACCGACATCATCGGCATCACCCTCCCCATCACCAAGCAGAACTACCTCGTCCAGGACGCCACGGAGCTGGCGGCTGTGGTGCGGGACGCCATTGCCGTGGCGCAGGACGGCCGCCCGGGCCCGGTGCTGATCGATGTCCCCAAGGACGTGCAGAACCAGAAGGTGGAGTACCGGCCAGCTGACGATCCCCGCGCTGCCGCGCGGGGTCAGTCACTGACCCCGGGCGGAAGCCCGGGGATACTAGAAGAGGATATCCACCGCGCCGCGGACCTCATCGCCGCCGCGCAACGGCCCCTCATGATGGTGGGTCACGGCGTCATCTTGGCGAACGCGTACGCCGAAGTGCGCGCCCTCGCCGAAAAGACCGGCATGCCGGTCATCACGACGCTGCTCGGCATCAGCGCGTTCCCGGAGGGTCACCCGCTGCACCTCGGGATGCCGGGCATGCACGGCGAAGTCCACGTGAACCGCGCGATCCAGCGCGCCGACCTGATCATCGGCATCGGATTGCGGTTCGACGACCGCGTGACGGGAAACTTGGCGGCGTTCGCGCCGCGCGCGCAGGTCGTGCACATCGACTTGGACCGCTCGGAGATCGGGCGCAACGTCCCCACCGCCGTCGGGATCGTCGGCGACGCGGCGAATGTCACGGGGCGGCTGGTCGCCGCGACCGAGCCCCGCAGCTGCCTTCCCTGGCAGGCGGAGATCGAGGCAGGCCGGCGCCCGCAGGCCGCGAGCTTCGGCGGCGGTATGTCGCCCGAGGCGATCCTCGCCGCCATCCACGATGCGACCGGCGGCGCATGCACGATCGTCACCGACGTGGGCCAGCACCAGATGTGGGTGGCGAAGTTGTTCCCGTATCGCCGGCCCAACACGCACATCACGTCGGGGGGACTCGGCACGATGGGCTTTGCGGTGCCCGCAGCGATGGGCGTGCACCTCGCGCGGCCGCAGGAGACGGTGTGGGCGATCTCGGGAGACGGCGGCTTCCAAATGAACATGGCCGAGATGGCGACCATGGTGCAGGAGGGGCTGACCGTGAAGTTGGCGATATTCAACAACGGCTATCTCGGGATGGTGCGGCAGTGGCAGCAATTCTTCCACGGGAAGCGGTATTCCTCAACGCCCATCTGGAGTCCCGACTACGTGAAGCTGGCCGAAGCCTACGGGATTCCCGGTTACCGGGTGCAGCACGCGAGCGAGCTCGCCGAGGCCGTCGGCCAGGCGAACGCCGCCCCCGGGCCGACGCTGGTGGAGTTCGTCATCGAGCAGGAAGCCAACGTGTATCCGATGATTCCCCCGGGCGGCTCGCTCGCCGAGCCGATCGAGGCGGCGGTGTGACGGCTTTGCACGCGGTGGACGTGCTGCTCGACGGCACGCTGTTGACGCTGAACCGCGCGGTGGGCGTGCTGCGACGGCGCAACGTGGCCGTCGAGCAGTTCAACGTGCGTCCGTGCGGGCCGAACGGAGTATCGCGGATGACGTTCGTGCTGAATACCGACGCGGCGACGGCCGACCGTGTCGTCCAACAGTTCCGTAAGATCGTCGGCGTGCGCGCCGTCGAAATCACCACGGCCCAGGATCCCACTACGGAGGAGCAAATGAGCTCGCCTAACGTGCGCGTCTTTTACGACGCCGACGCCGATCCCGCTCGGCTCAAGGGGCGCGTCATCGCGGTCATTGGATATGGCAGCCAGGGACACGCCCATGCCCTGAACCTGCGGGAGTCCGGAGCCCGGGTGATCGTGGGTCTGCGCGAAACCGGCGCGTCGTGGCAGCGTGCGAAGGCCGAGGGACTCGACGTCCGCCCCGTCGCCGAGGCGGCTCGCGCGGCGGACGTCATCATGATGCTCGTGCCCGACCAGGAGGCGCGCGCCGTGTACGAGGCGGGCATCGTCGGCAGTTTGCGGGCCGGAAAGACGCTGCTGTTCGCGCACGGCTTCAACGTGCACTTCAAGGAGATTGTGCCGCCGGCCGACGTGGACGTCGCGATGATCGCTCCCAAGTCGCCCGGCCACCTGGTCCGCAGCGAGTTCCAGGCCGGCCGCGGCGTGCCGGGACTGGTCGCGGTGCACCAGGACGCGAGCGGCCAGGCGCTGGCGAACGCCCTCGCCTACGCCGCGGGGATCGGGTGCACGCGTGCGGGTGTGCTCGAGACAACGTTCCGGGAGGAGACGGAGACCGATCTGTTCGGGGAGCAGGCGGTCCTGTGCGGTGGGGTCACGGCGCTCGTCCAGGCCGGGTTCGAGACGCTCACCGCAGCGGGGTACGCGCCGGAGATCGCCTACTTCGAGTGCCTGCACGAGCTGAAGCTCATCGTGGACTTGATGTACCGCGGCGGGATGAAGTTCATGCGCTACTCGATCAGCGACACGGCCGAGTACGGCGACTACACGCGCGGCCCGCGGATCGTGACCGACCAGGTCAAAGCTGAGATG
>JBGPOM010000021.1:0-12011 GCA_041488075.1 Gemmatimonadota bacterium | reverse complement strand
GTCGAGATCGACGTGATCGCGGTGAAGGGGTAGGCGGCGCGGAGCCTGGGGGCGGATCGGGCCTGGTGGCCTGAGCAGTCTTCAAAACTGTTTGGGGCTCGAACGAGCCTCGGTAGGTTCGATTCCTACACGCTCCCGCCAGCGCTAGTTGACTTCTTGCGTCCCCATTCGCAATCGTAGGAGCCCTCGACCGCGGGAGGTGCTGTGGTATCCTCGACGCAATGGGCTCGCCTGCGTCCTGATCAGACCGCTCGGATACGGCAGGGAGCGTGGTATCGCGTCGTGCGTCTCACCCCCCTCGAAGCCGTGCTGGACGTCAACGGACGCCCCACGGCGGTCGCGCGCCCGTCGCTCGACATCGTGCCCGCGCCCCCCAGCCGGTGGACCGTGGTGCCCCGTCCGCCGAACGCCAGCGGGCGGCTGCCGCTCACATGGGGGCCGCGCTACGGCGTGTGTCCCGGCTGCCGGGAGCGGGCGCGGCTCGAGGCACGGGCCAGCAGCATGCGCTGTCCCAAATGCAACGGGCATTTCGACATCGGCTGGGAGGACGTGTAAGATGCCCCCGATGCTCTTCGCCCGCCTGCAGGCGGATGTCGGTCTCAAGATCCGCCGCGGCGCCTGGTATCGCGTGCTCGATCTGGGCGACCTCGAAACCATCATCGAAGTCAACAAGCGGCCGGTGACCGTCCTCCGGGCGTGGCTCGAGATTCAGCAGCGGCCCCCGCTGCGGTGGACCGTGGTCGCACGCCAGCAGGGGCGTAAGGCGCCGGCCGACCTCGGCGTGCAGTACGGGGTGTGCCCCAGCTGCCGCACCCGCGCCCCCCTGCCGAAGCGCGCGAAGGATCTCCAATGCCCCCGCTGCAGGCAGGAATTCGCCGTGAACTGGGGCGAGGGCTACCTCGCGGACCCGTCGGCGTGAGGTACGTCACGGATCAGGGCGGCCCTCGTCGCGCATTGTTGTCGTCCCACCAGACGCTCGGGTGACTATGGCTGGCATGTGGGCTCGCTTGCAGACGGATATCGACGTCAACCTGCGCCGCGGCGCGTGGTATCGGCTCCTGAAGATCGATGGGTTCGACGCCGTGGTCGACGTGAACCGCAGGCCCGTGCCCATCGTGCGAGCATTCCTCCAGATTTCCAACTCCCCCCCGCGTCGCTGGACCGTCGTTGCCACCCCGCGCACCGCGCGGGCCGCGCGAGCCCTGCCGGCGGATGTGGGGTCCCACTACGGGGTCTGTCCCTCCTGCCGCGATCGCGTGCCGCTCCACGGCCACCCGACCCGCATGCTGTGCCGGCGCTGTAGCGTCGACTTCGCCGTGGCCTGGGACGAGCACTACCTCGCGCAGGATCTCTAGAGCGCCGACGGCCGACGGCTGATAGCTTCCTGTCAGCTTGCTCCACGCTCATGTCATCCTGAATCCCGCCGCCGGCCGGGGGGTTGCGCACCGTGCCCTGGATCCGGTGTGCCGCGCCTTTCGCGCCCAGGGGTGGTCCGTGGACCTGGAGCGCACCGAGCGGCCGGGCCACGCCGTGGCGCTGGCCGCGCGAGCGGCTGCGGACGGCGCGCGGTACGTCATCGCCGTGGGCGGCGACGGCACCGTGCACGAGGTCGCGAACGGCCTCCTCTCGGCGGGCGGCGGCGCCGTGCTTGGTGTGGTGCCGATCGGCTCGGGAAACGACTTCGCGAAGCTGGTCGGCGTCTATCGCCACGATCCCGCCCGGGCCGTCGCCCGCCTCGTGACGGCGACGCCGCGGCGCTTCGACGCGGGCCGGGTGCTGGGGGAATGGTTCGTCAACAGCATGGGGTTCGGCTTCGGACCGGCGGTCGTGCGCACCCGCAATGCCATGCCCGGTCTGCGGGGTTTCCTCTCGTATCTCGTGCCAATCGTGCGGACGTTCTTCCGCTTCCGGCCACCCCTGCTCGAGGTGCGCGCGGCCGGCTTCGCCGAGCGAGGGGTTATGATGATGGTCGAGGTGTGCAATGGGACGACAGCGGGGGGGAGCTACCGCTTCGCCCCGGACGCCGACCCGACGGACGGCAAACTCGACGTCTGCCTGATTCGCCGGGTGTCGCTGCCGCGTTTCCTCCTCGCCATTCCACGGGTGATCCGCGGCACCCATGCCGGCATGCGCGAGGTGGCGTTGGTGCGCACCGCGGAGCTGGTCATCCGCTCGCCCGACGAGCCGCTGCTGCTCCATCTGGACGGCGAGCTGCGCGAGCCGGGGGTCCACGAATGCACCGTGAAAGTCGACCGCGGGAAACTCAACGTGCTGGTGGCGCGGTGAAGCGAGCGGTTAGTCGGTTAGGCGGTTGGTCGGTTAGGAGTGTCATTGGCGCGACGCTCCTGCTAATCGCCTATCCGCCTAACCGCCTATCAGCCCAGGACACCACCCACGTCGACCGCCCGGCCGTGCTGCTCGTGACCCCCGACACGAGTCACCAGATCCGCCCCATGGGCGCGTTCTGGCGCTCCTTCCTGATTCCGGGGTGGGGCCAGTCGGCCACGGGGCGCCATGCGACGGGCGCCGTGTTCGTCGTCTGGGAGGGCCTCACCGCCATGATGACGCTCAAGGCACAGCAGGAAGCCAACTACATGAAGCAGATCGGCTCGGCGAACCTCAAGGCCAAGCGCCAGGAGGTGCAGGACTGGCTCGTCCTGTGGGTTTTCAACCATCTCTTTTCCGGCGCCGAGGCGTACGTGTCCGCGCACCTGCAGGACTTTCCCGCCGACCTGAAGATTCAGGTGTTCCCGCGCGGCATCGGGATCAGCCTGCCGCTGCCGTGAACGCCGCGCCCCTCGGCGTCTTCGACTCCGGCATCGGCGGGCTCACCGTGGCCCGCGCCCTGTTCGAGCGGCTGCCGCGCGAGTCGGTGATCTACTTCGGCGACACCGCGCGCGTTCCCTACGGCCCCAAGTCGCCGGAAACGGTGCGGCGCTACAGCGCCGAGATCCTGGCCTACCTGTTGCACCGCGGCGTGAAAGCGGTCGTCGTCGCCTGCAATACGAGCACCGCCCACGCCCTCAGCTACCTCCAGGAACACTCGCCCGTCCCCGTCGTCGGAGTGATCGAGCCGGGCGCGCGGGCGGCGGCCCGGGCGACGAAGACCGGGGCGATCGGCGTCATCGGGACCGCGGGGACGATCGCGAGTGGGGCGTACGAGCGCGCCATCAGGGCGCTGCGGCCCGATGCCCGCGTGTACGCGCAAGCTTGCCCGCTCTTCGTCCCGCTCGTCGAGGAGGGCTGGTTCGACCATCCGGCGGCCGAGCTGATCGCGCGCGAGTATCTGGAACCGCTGCGCAAGGCCGGCGTCGACGTCCTCGTACTCGGCTGCACGCACTATCCGCTCCTCAAGCCGCTGCTCGCCCGGGTAATGGGCCCTCAGGTGATGCTCGTCGATTCCGCGGAGGAGACGGCCACGGTCGTCGCGGCGGAGCTCGCAGCGCGCGGGCTACTCGCTGAGGGGGGGGGGAGCCACGAGCATCGCTTTGTCGTGTCGGACGACGAGCCGCACTTCCGGAAGGTGGGCGCGCGATTTCTGGGAGGGAAGATCAAGCAGGTGGAGGTCGTGCCCCTCTAGCGACCGAACTGTCTCAGTTCCACCGCGCCTGCCGTCACCACCGCATAGCGCCCGCCGTCCAGGAATGCGCCGGGATTCAGGTAGGTCCGTCCGTCTGGGAGCTGCTCGACTACGGGCCGGTGCGTGTGCGCCATGATCACCAGCGAGACATCGGTGCGGCGGGCGAGGAGGTCGGTGGCCCAGCGCCGCTGGGCCGCGGAGGCCCGGTCGAGCACCGCACGGTCCTTCGTACTGTCGGCGAGGTGGCGCGAGAACAGGTCGGCAATCCAGAAGCCAATGGTGGGGTGCAGGACCCGGAACACGGCGATCGTCAGCGGATGGCGCGTGAAGCGATGCATCAGCGCGCCGGTCCACCGCTGTTCGGTGAGACCGTCGCCGTGCGTCACGAAGGCGTGGCGCCCGGCGAGCTCGAGCTCCGCTTCCCCGCCGTAGAAGTCGATCCCCAAGTCCTGCCGGAAGAATGAGCCGCCCCAGCGATCGTGGTTGCCGCCCACGAACGTGATGGGGATGCCCCGGGCGCGGACCTCCTGCAACTTGGCGACGGTGGCAAAGTGTTTGCGCGGGATGACGCTCGGGTATTCGAACCAGAAATCGAAGAGGTCGCCGGTGAGGAGCAGGTGATCGCCCGGTTGGGGCACCTCATCCAGGAAAGAATGGAAGGCGGCCCGGACGGCCGGCGGGACCTGGCCGAGGTGCGCGTCCGCGACGACGATGACGCGGGAAGCAGGGGGAGGCACGGCCCCAAGCTAGGAAGGCGGACCCCGGGCGCAAGCCCGGCGAAGGACTTAGATTGTCGGCGGACGCCTATGACCGCCACCCGTCAACCGCCCGCGACCCGGCCCGCTCCCCCCCCGCCGGCCTCCGTCTATCCGACGCCCGCGTCCCGGCCGGCCGGCGAGGAGCGCAACCCCGGCACCCCACTCGATCTCGACGCGGTTCTCGCGCTGCGGGTGAACCGCAGCGCTGTCGAGCGCCGGGCCGCCACGATCCCGACGCGCCGCACCGTGAAGAAAGAATGGCAGGCGGCGTGGCTGCTGCGCGCCATCACCTGCATGGACCTCACCACGCTCCAGGGCGACGACACGCCGGGCAACGTGGTGCGGCTCTGCGCCAAGGCGCGGCGGCCGCTGCGACCGGACCTGATCGACGCCCTGGGGGTCGGGCACCTCGACATCACGGTCGGTGCGGTCTGCGTCTATCACGCCCTCGTGCCCGCGGCGGTGAGAGCGCTCGCCGGGTCGGGCATCCCGGTCGCGGCGGTCTCGACCGGGTTCCCGGCGGGGCTGAATCCCTTCGAGGAACGGATCCACGAAATCGGCGCGTCGGTGGCGGCCGGGGCCCGGGAGATCGACATCGTGATCACCCGCGCCCACGTCCTCACGGGCCACTGGGAGGCGCTGTACGACGAGGTCCGGGCCTTCCGGCAGGCGTGCGGTGCGGCGCACATGAAGGTGATCCTCGCCACGGGCGAGCTCGCGACGTTGACCAACGTCGCGCGCGCCAGCATGGTCGCGATGATGGCCGGGGCCGACTTCATCAAGACGTCGACCGGCAAGGAACCCGTCAACGCGGTGCTGCCGGTGGGCGTCGTGATGACGCGGATGATCCGCGAGTACGAGGGCCGGACCGGCGCCGCGGTCGGATTCAAGCCGGCGGGGGGAATCAGGCGTGCCAAGCAGGCGCTCGACTGGCTCATCCTCATGAAGGAAGAGCTGGGCGATCGTTGGCTCCGGCCGGCGCTGTTCCGGCTCGGCGCGAGCGCGCTGCTAACCGACATCGAGCGCCAGCTCGAGCACTTCGTGACCGGGCGCTATTCCGCGGCCTACCGCCACCCGATGGTGTGACATGACGACCGTCGCCAAGCTGTTCGAGACGATGGACTATGGGCCGGCGCCCGAGAGCGCGGCGCCCGCGCTCGCGTGGATCCAGCAGCACGGCGGTGGCCAGCTCGGGCACTACATCGGCGGCGGCTGGATGGCGCCCGCCGAGGGGCAGTACTTCGACACGATCAATCCCGCCACGACCGCGGTGCTCGCGCGCGTCGCGCAGGGGGGCAAGGCGGACGTCGCGGCGGCGGTGGCCGCCGCGCGCGCCGCGGCCCCCGGCTGGGCGGCGCTCGCCCCGCACGCCCGCGCCCGCTACCTCTACGCCCTCGCGCGGGAGGTGCAGCGCCATTCCCGCCTCCTCGCGGTGCTCGAGAGCCTCGATAACGGGAAGCCGATCCGCGAGACGCGCGACCTCGACATCCCCCTGGTCGCCCGGCACTTCTACCATCACGCCGGGTGGGCCCAGCTCATCGCGACCGAGTTCGCGGGCTACGAGCCCGTCGGCGTCGTGGGCCAGATCGTGCCCTGGAACTTCCCGCTCCTGATGGTCGCCTGGAAAGTGGCCCCCGCGCTCGCGGCGGGGAACACGATCATCATGAAGCCCGCGGAGTTCACGCCCCTCACCGCGCTGTGCTTCGCCGAGCTGACGCACGAAGTGGGATTGCCCCCGGGCGTCTTCAATGTCGTGACCGGCGACGGGACGACGGGGAAGCACCTGGTCGAGCATCCCGATGTGAACAAGATCGCGTTCACCGGCTCGACCGAGGTGGGGCGCATCATCCGCAAGGCGACCGCCGGCACGGGGAAAAAGCTGACCCTCGAGCTGGGCGGGAAGAGCCCATTCATCGTGTTCGACGATGCCGATCTGGACAGCGTGGTCGAGGGCGTGGTGGACGCCATCTGGTTCAACCAGGGGCAGGTGTGCTGCGCGGGGTCGCGGCTCCTCGTGCACGAAGGCATCGCCGACCGGCTGACGCAGAAGCTGCGCGCGCGCATGGAGAAGCTCCGGGTGGGCTCACCGCTCGACAAGGCCGTGGACATGGGTGCGATCGTCGCGCCGGTGCAGCTCGAGCGCATTCGCGGCCTGGTCGAGAAGGGCGTCGAGGAAGGCGCCAAGATGTGGCAGCCTTCGTGGGCCTGCCCGACGGAGGGCTACTTCTACCCGCCAACCCTGTTCACCGACGTGTCGCCCGCCGCCACCATCGCGCAGGTCGAGATCTTCGGGCCGGTGCTCGTCTCGATGACGTTCCGGACGCCGAAGGAGGCGGTCGAGCTCGCGAACAACACGCCGTACGGTCTCGCCGCGAGCATCTGGACGGAGAACATCAACCTCGCGCTCGACGTCGCGCCACAGCTCAAGGCAGGCGTCGTGTGGGTGAACTGCACCAATCTCTTTGACGCGGCATCCGGTTTCGGTGGGTACCGCGAGTCGGGGTTCGGGCGCGAGGGCGGGCGAGAGGGGATGTACGAATACTTGAAGGCGGACTGGGACCACGGACCACGGAGCACGGAGCAGGTTGCTCCGAGCCGCAAACCGGTTTCCGAGCCGGCGCGTACTGCTCCGAGCTCCGTGCTCCCTCCGATCGACCGCACCTACAAGTTGTTCATCGGCGGCAAGCAGGTCCGTCCCGACCAGGGCTACACCCGGAAAATCCTCGGCGCGGATGGGCGGGTGCTGGGCGAGGTGGGGGAAGGGAACCGCAAGGACATCCGCAACGCCGTCGAGGCGGCGCACGCGGGCGAAGGGTGGGGACGGGTGAGCGGTCACGGCCGCGCGCAGATCCTCTATTACATCGCCGAGAACCTGGCGATCCGGGCCGACGAATACGCCACCCGCATCGCCGCGCTCACGGGCGGGGGGTCCGATGCGGCGCAGCGGGAGGTCGCGGCTGCGATCGCGCGCCTCTTCACGTACGCCGCCTGGGCCGACAAGTGGGACGGCGCAGTGCACCATACGCCGATTCGCGGCGTGACGCTGGCGATGAACGAGCCCGTCGGCGTGCTCGGCGTCGTCGCCCCGGAGGAGTGTCCGTTGCTGGGCTTCGTGTCGCTGGTGGCGCCCGCCATCGCCGTGGGCAACACCGTGATCGCCGTTCCGTCCGAGGCGCACCCGCTCGCGGCGACCGAGTTCTGCACGGTGCTCGAGACCTCCGACGTGCCCGACGGCGTCGTGAACGTCGTGACGGGGGCGAAAGACGCGCTGGCCCAGGTCCTCGCCGACCACGACGACGTGGACGGCGTGTGGTACTGTGGCGGCGCCGCCGGCGCGAAGGCCGTGGAGCTCGCGTCGGCGGCCAACATGAAGCGCACCTGGGTTGCGACGCGCCCGCGGGACTGGCTCGACCCGCGCCAGGGGGAGGGCCGCGAGTTTCTCCGTCACGCCTCGGAAGTGAAGAACATCTGGATCCCCTACGGGGAATAGCCGTGAGCAGCGCGGTCCAGCACCGCGTCAATTACTCCGAGACCGATCAGATGGGGTTCGTCTACCACGCGAACTACCTCATCTGGATGGACATGGCGCGCACGGAACACCTGCGCGAGCGGGGGGTGTCCTACAAGGAGTTGGAAGCGCAGGGGATCTTCCTGGCGGTCACCGACGTGCGCGTGCGCTACCGCCAGCCGGCCCGCTACGACGACCTGGTGCGGGTGCGGTGTTGGGTGCGGGACCGGGCGTCCCGCCGGGTGATCTTCGGGTACGCGGTCGAGCGGGCGGAGACGGGCGAGCTCCTCGCCACCGCGGAGACGTCGCTGATCGCCCTGAACCACCAACACGCCCTGTCCCGCATCCCGGAGCGCGTGTGTGACCTGCTCGAGCCGACGCAGGACCCGGTGCGTCTGTAGCGCCGCTTTCCTCTTTCTTCTTATCACCCTTCCGGCGGCGGCCCAGCAGCCTGCCCCGTCGACCGACGAGACGCTGGTTGGCCAGCTGGCCGCGCTGCTCGCGGCGGCGGACGCGCGGCGGCTCGATGCGTCCACGATCCGCGACGCCCTCGCCAACCCGAACCCGGCGGTGCGACGCCAGGCGGCGCTCGCCGCCGGCCGCATCGGCGACGCCGCGGCGGTCGACTTGCTTGCCCCCGTGCTCGGCGATACGACGCCCGCCGTGCGCGCCGCAGCGGCGTTCGCGCTGGGCCTCTTGAAGGACCCGCGCGCCCTCCCGGCCCTGTTGCAGCTGGTGCGCGCCACGCCGGCCGCGGACCAAGGGTCGCCCGAGGTCGAGGCGGTGACGGCGATCGCAAAGACTGGCGGGGACGAGGGCGCGCGAGCGCTGCTCGAGATCATCGCGACCGGTTCCCCGGGGGCGCCCCCGCCCGCGCCTCCCATCGTGGCGGCGGCCCTGCTCGAATCGTGGCGGCTTGGCGCCCGCGCTCCGGTCACCGAGCTCGTCGCCTTCGCCGAGAGTCCCGACGTCGGTGCCCGCTGGCGCGCGCTATACGCCCTCGGCCGTCTTCGGACACCCCGCGGTGCGGCACGACTCGTCGCCGCGCTCGCGGACGGTGAGCCGGCGATTCGGGCCGTGGCCGCCCGCGGCGTCACGAAGGCACTCCTCGACAGCGCGCGGCTCGACTCGCGCGCGGCCGTCGACCGGCTGCGGCCGCTGCTCGCCGACGCGGACCCTCAGGTGCGCATCAACGCGCTCCGCGCCGTCGCCTCCTTCCGCGACTCGGGACTCGCGGCCGCGGTGGCGCCGCTCGTCACCGACCCGCACATCGGCGTCGCCGTGCAGGCCGAGACGACCTTGGGCGCGCTGCGCGGCGCCGCCGCGGTGCAGGCGCTCCGGCCCCGCCTCGCGAGCAGTGCGTTCGCACTGCGGCGCCAGGCGCTGATCGCGTTGGCGCAGGCCGACAGCGCGGGCGGCGTGGCGGCCGCGGCGCCGGTCACGGGAGATGCCGACTGGCGCTGGCGCAGCGTCGCCGCCGAGGCGTTCGGGGCCGCGCGGGCGCGGGACCGGCTCGAGGCCCAGCTCGATGACCCCGACGGCCGGGTTGTGGCGCAGGCGCTCCAGGCGCTCCAGCGTATCGTGCCCGCGGACGACACGACCCTCCTCGCGCGCGCGCGCGGACTGCTCGCGCAGGCCGACCCCGCCGTCCGCAGCGTCGCGGCCGATCTGCTGGGCCGCCACGCCGAGGCGGAGGACGTGGACCTGCTCGTGCAGGCGTACCGACGGGCGGAGAGCGACCCGTTCAACGACGCGCGACTCTCCGCGGTGGCGGCGCTCGGGGCGATCGCGGGCGCGAGCCCCACCGGCCGGTTGCGGGTCGCGACGCGGTTCGTCGGCGCGGTGCCGCGACCGGACGATTACCTGGTGCGCCGCCTCGCCGGCGACACGCTCCCCGACGCACGCGAGGCATGGGGACCCGCCGTCCCGATCGCGACCGGTCGCTCCGCCGCCGAATACCGCGACGTGGCGCGCCGCTGGCTCGCCCCGGTGCTCACGGGCCAGCCCAATCCGCGGGTCATCCTCGAAACCGATCGCGGCGCGCTCGAGATCGAGCTGCTCCCGGCGGAGGCCCCGCTCACCGTGGCGGCGTTCTTGGGACTCGTCGAGCGCCGCTTCTTCGACGGGACGCGGTGGCACCGCGTCGTGCCGAACTTCGTCGTGCAGGACGGCGACCCGCGCGGCGACGGCTGGGGCGGGCCGGGATTCGTGTTGCGGGACGAGGTGAATCCGGTGCGCTACGAGATCGGAACGGTGGGGATGGCCCTCTCGGGACCGGATACGGGCGGCAGCCAGTACTTCATCACTCACTCGGCCCAGCCGCACCTGGACGGGATCTACACCGTCTTCGCACGGGTGGCCTCGGGGGGCGCGGTGCTCGAGGCCATCGCGCAGGGTGACCGCATTCGGAGCATCCACCGGTGATGCGGTGGCGGTCGCTGCTGCTCGCTCTCGCGCTCGGGGGGGGCGGGGCCCGGCGCGCCCCCCCGCGCTCCCGGCGGCCGCGAGCGCGCAGTTCGGCTACTTCGGCCAGAACAAGATCCAATACCGGCGGCTCGATTGGCGCGTGCTCCGAGGCGAGCACGTGGATCTCTACTACTATCCGGAGGAGGAGGAGCTGGGCCGCGTCGCGCTCGCGTACGCGGAGGTGAGTTATGACTCGCTCGAGCGGCGCTTCAACCACGCCGTCGTGCGCCGCATCCCGCTCATCGTCTACGCGTCCCACTCGGACTTCGAGCAGACGAACATCCTCCCCTTCATCCCCCCCGAGGGGTTACTCGGCGTCACGGAGTTCCTGAAGCGGCGCGTGGCGTTGCCGTTCCGCGGCAGCTACAGCGAGTTCCGCCACACGCTGCGGCACGAGCTCGTCCACGTCTTCCAGTTGAGTCTCGCGACCGAGGTCTTCAACCGCTATCCGCGGATGCGCCAGGCCGGGCTGCCGCTGTGGTGGACCGAAGGACTGGCCGAGTACTTCTCGAGCGGCGAAGACACGCGCGACGAGATGGTGCTGCGCGACATGACCGTGACCGGCCGGCTCCCCGCGCTGCGCGACCTGACGTACGCCTACGGCGGCCTCGTCTATCCGGTCGGCGGGAGCCTCCACCGGTACCTGGCCGAGCGCTACGGCGAGTGGCGCATCCTGCAGCTGTACGGGGAGGTGTGGAAGTACGCGACCTTCGAGGAAGCGCTGGCGGGAATCTACGGCCGCTCCGTCGATCAGCTCTCCGAGGAGTGGCAGTACTGGATGCGGCAGCGGTACTATCCGGCGGTCGCCGCGCAGCGGCCGCTCGCGATCACCGCGCGACGGCTGACCGACCTGGCGATCAAGCCCACGGCGTACCGCCTGCCGGGCGACAGCGCCCCGTCGTACCTGTTCTTTTCTCCCTCGAACGGCTACGCGACGATTTACGCGCAGGACTTGGACGGGGGCCGCAAGCGCGCGGTCGTCAGAGGAGAGCGCACGGAGCAGTTCGAGTCCTTCCACTTCTTCGAGTCGCGGCTCGACGTCAATGCGCAGGGCGTAGTCGCGTTCAGCAGCAAGTACGCCGAGCGCGACGCGCTGTTCCTGTGGAGTCTGGCGCGCGGCCAGGTGGTCGGGCGCTACCAGTTTGCCGAGCTCGTGTCCATCCTCTCCCCCGCGTGGGCGCCGGACGGGCAGAGCGTGGTGTTCAGCGGGCTCTCGGTCTCGGGGTACTCGGACCTCTACCGGCTCTGGCTCGCCGGGGGAGGGGGGGGGGGGCGGCTCGAGCGGCTGACCTCGGACCGCTACGAGGACGTGGATCCGAGCGTCAGCCCGGACGGACGCACCGTCGTGTTCTCCTCCGACCGCACGCCGTTCGGGCCGGGGGGCGCGCACAACCTGTTCGCGCTGGACGTCGCGACGGGGGCGATCCGCTACCTCACGTATGGGGACTGGCGCGACGAAGGCCCCCGTTGGTCCGCCGACCGGATCTATTTTGCGAGCGACCGCGACGGGACGTTCCAGATCTACTCGATCGATGCGGCCGGCGCAGGGCGCCGCGAGACCAGCACGTTGAACGGCGCCTTCGATCCGCAGTGGGTCCCGGCGCGGGACAGTGCGGCGAAGGGAGGGCTGCTGTTCGGCGGCTTCGCGGATCTGAGCTTCAACATCTACTACGCGGAGCCGCTCGCGGACACGACCGCC